>NZ_KB291524.1:30140-58868 GCF_000318315.2 Capnocytophaga sp. oral taxon 324 str. F0483
TTCGTATAAGCTTCCTATAAGCTAACCCCACCCTTCTCATAGCCCTTTTTCATCAAAAAGTCTCTTAGTCTCCTTCTGAAAATCTTCGTTTCCTTCCGAAAGTCCTAACCAGTTCGATTTGTCCTACAAGTTATACCTGTCAAAACCCTCTTTTTTATCACTACCCATTTTCTAATTCTCTCATTTTATAATCTGCTAATTCACACCACAAAGTTATAAAATATTTGTCAATACAGCAATATGCTCTCTCTCTTTTCACTCTAAGTCAGTTTTTCCCTTTATTTATTCTTCGTTCAAACCTTAACTTACTTTTTACTGACGTACCCAGCTGTGAACCCTCGCAGGCTTTACCTTTTACCTTAATTCATTCTCACCACCGCCTCTTTCAGTCCGTTACTTGTAGCGCGCAGTTGTACCTTTCCGCCTTTTTTACCTGAGCGGATAATCACTTGGCATTTGCCATTGAAAAGTTTGCGCTCTACACGCTCTCCTTCGGCAAAAGTATCTTTCTCGTGCGAACTGGGGTCGCCGTTTCCTACTCCTATAATGCGAGCATCTCCTGTAAGCTGAAACTGTATAAGGGCATCGGCATTAGGTACTTCACGTCCTTTTTTATCTACTACACTCACATTCACCACTACGGCATCTTGCTTACCGGCTTTCAGTTGTGTTTTATGAGGAGAAAGCACAATCGCAAAAGGTTTTTCGGTAGTAGTTATTTCGGAGGTAATCCGCTTCCCATTCTTAGTGCCTACCGCTTTCAGCGTACCTTTTTCGTAGGGTACTTCCCAGTATAAGTGTCCAAAAGCAGGTGTTTTTTGTTTGCCGAGTGTCTTTCCGTTCAAGAAAAGTTCCACTTCTTCGGTATTGCTATATACCCACACTTTTACCACAGTGTTTTGGGGCAGGTTCAGATTCCAATGAGGGGCTATGTGTAATACAGGCGATTCACTCCAATGGGCTTTGTAGTAGTAATACACGTTCTTAGGGAAACCACACACGTCCATTACCCCAAAATGCGAACTGATATTAGGCCACGCAAAAGGGGTAGGCTCTCCGCGATAGTCGAAGCCCGTCCATACGAAACCTCCCATAAAACGAGGGTCGTTAGCAGTCGTGCTGTACCATTGCTGTGCTTGTGATGCCCAACTGGGGTAACTCTTGTCTTGGTCGAGCAGATAGGCGCGTAGGGTATCGGCTACAAAATGACCGCTGTACCCCCCGGCTTTGTCGAGCACTATTTCCGGCAGATACACCCCTCGAGTACCCACGGTGCTGGCTACTTCGGTACCGATGATAGGTTGGTTAGGGTGCGCTTTCTCATAATCGGTAAGCCCATAGAGGTTGTAATTGAAACCTCGTACGGGTATGGCAGCACTCACCCCTTCACTTTCATTACCTACGTTGGCACCATAAGTGCTCACGCGTGAAGGGTCTAAATGCTGTTGTAAACTCACCAACGTACGCGCAATGAGCTCGCCTGTTTCGGTACTTTGTATTTTTTCTTCTTCATTCCCGATACACCACATAAAGACGCTAGCGTGATTGCGGTCGCGCTTGATAAGGTCTTCAAATTGTTGACGGTATTCTTGCCCGCTGTTTAAGAGTCGGGTTTCGTCCATCACTAATAAACCCAAACTGTCGCAGGCTTGTAGCACGGCAGGGCTATGAGGGTGATGGGCAGTGCGGTAAGCATTGGCACCCATTGCTTTGAGTAACCCGATGCGATAATACTGCAACTCATCTAATAGTGCAGTACCTACGCCGGCGTGGTCTTGATGTACGCACACGCCTTTTATTTTCATTTTTTTGTCGTTGAGGTAAAAGCCGTCGGGTTGATAACTAAAAGTGCGTACCCCAAAGCGGGTGTGAATAAGGTCGGTGGTCTTTCCGTTGGAAATGATTTTCGTTGTTAAGGTGTACAGATAGGGGTGCTCAGTGTCCCAAAGCTGTGCATTAGGAATGTTAAGGTTACTCTTTACAGTTACTTTTTCGTTAGAGGCAAAAGTAGTATTTGCAGATTTGTGAGTAGCTATTACTTTCTTTTCACGGTTAAGAATAGTCCATTCCACCTGGAAAGTTTGTGAGCTTGTTTCTCGGTTATGCACAGTGGCTTCGGCGTGCATTTCGGCTTGTTTGCCAATGCTTTTGGTATAGATAAAAACCTCTTCGGGGGAAGAGTGAACAGAGTTGTAAGTATTCAGCCACACGTGCCGATAGATACCTGCGCCTTCGTAAAACCAACCCTCGTTTTGGGTAGCGTCTACCCTTACGGTAATCACGTTGGGTTTGCCAAAATGCACCAAATCGGTAATATCGTACTTTATTCCTGTATACCCGCTGAGGTGATGCCCTACATAAATGCCATTTACCCAACACCGACTGTCTCTAAAAATACCGTCGAATTGCAGTTCGATGCGTTTGCCTGCATCGGATTTGCTGAGGTCAAAGGTTTTTCTATACCAACCGATACTATGCTCGGGGAAGGTACTGCCTAAGGCTTTATATCCGTGTGACCAATCACCTTTTTCACTGAAAGGGAGAATTACTGCCCAATCGTGAGGGAGGTCTACGGTTTGCCACGCGCTATCGTCGTAGTCTATGCTCGAAAAGTTAATGCCTTTGGAAAGTGTTTTAGAGAAGTCGTTATACACGCGGTAAAACAAATCTTTAGTAGGGTCGGTAGCGTGCCCTAAGCTGAATTTCCAACCATTATCTAACAATATATGCTCCCTAATGGCTTGCCCATAGATGGGGTGAGCAAGCCATAGGAGCATACCGATGAGAAAGGGAAGAAACTTGTATGGATATCTCATTTACTTTTTAGGTACATATTTGTATACCTTTACCCAATCTACTTGTAGTTTGAGTTGTTTGGTAAAAGGTTTGTTAATGTCTTTTTCAGTTTGAAAGCATAAATGGTGAGGTGCTTTAGCCATTGCTATAGGGTCTTTAAGAGTCCATTCGAGTTTACCGTCGATGTAAATCTTTATGTACTCAGGAGCCCATTCCATTGCTACAATATGCCAATCGGTTTTGCTGTAGTTGCGGAAGCTCTGTTGATACTGTTGGTCTTTACCAGATACTGCGTAATGGATATAGGTATTCCAAGCGTTGTCCTCGTGATTTGTTTCATAGATGTCGTTTTCGCCATCGTCAGGCCATTTTTCACTCTCAGGCCAAGTAAGTCCTAAACCGCTGGAAGACTTATGAGGGTCTTCGTCCATACGTATTCTGAACTCAAACTTACCGTATTTGTAGTTCTTTTTATGAGCTATTCCACCTGTTATAAACATTCCTTCGCGTTTATAATCTTTGTCGATAAGGCAATTCAAGAAGCCGTCTTTCACTTCTATAGCGTAGGTACGACGCGTATTCTCGGGTTTGAGTTTGCCTTCTTTTTCAAGATACTCATTGTCGTATACAGCCCAATTATCTGTGTTTAAGGCATTGCCATCGAAGTTGTCTTGGAAGTCTAACACCCATTCAGTAGGGGTTTCAGGCATAGGGTTGTCTTCAATAGGAGCGTCTCCTCCCGATTTGTTACAGGCAGTAAGCCCGCACAATAACATTGTAATAAAACTAAAGGTTGTTGCGTTTTTCATATGTTTTTTAATTATCTATTTAATAAATTCATTTAAGGTGCTTTTTTGATAAAGATATCTGAAAAGGTCAAGTCTTCGTAATTGTTATCCCAGCTACCTATCTTTATCACAAAGTATAATTTACCTGTTTTAGTAGCTGTATAGGTCTTTTCACCTGAAGCTAATTCCGACATCAGTCCGCTTTTAGGTGTTTTGATTTCTCCGGATAGGTCAAATACCTTACCGTCGTTGAAGTCTTTGCCTTCTTCTGGTTCCCATTGACTTATATACACTTGTATCCAACCCCACGCTTTGCCTTTGGCGGTGAGTGTCATATCGTAAGTATAGGTTTCTCCTCCACTTACTTCAATAGGCTGATAAATTACGTGGTTGAACATCTTTCCTTCGGTGCCCGAAGTGTAATGAATATTACCGTCGGTAATGGTGATATCAGCTTTTTCTGAAAGACCTCCATTGATGCCTTGCAACAGTATTTTCCAAGCGTCTTTCTTGATGCTAGTCTCTACCGGAGGTTTAGGAGGCTTAGGACTATTATCTTTCTTGAATACTATATCAGAGAGGGCTAAATTCTCAAAGTTGTTATCCCAGCTACCTATCTTTATTACAAAGTATAGCGTGCCGGTTTTACCAGCGGTATAGGTCTTTTGGTCTTGGATAGCTGAAAGTTCGGCAAATGAACCACTCATAGGAGAGGTGATGTTGTTTTGGAGTTCTAATACTTTGCCATCGCCGAAGTCTTTGCCTTCTTCGGGTTCGTGTTCACTCACATACGCTTGTATCCAACCCCACGCTTTTCCTTTGATTTCCACGTGCATATCGTAAGTGTAAGTTTGTCCTTTTTCCACATTTACCGGTTGATAAATCACGTGGTTGAACTTGCCACCCACTTTACCAGATGAGTATTGGATATTACCATCTACGATATTAATCTTAGCATCGGCTGTAATTTTTCCGTCTATACTTTGTTTTAGAATCTTCCAAGCGTCTTTTTTGAGCATATTTTCCACAGGAGGCTTAGGAGGTTCAGGTGGAGTAGGCAAGAACTTCGCCCCGTCAATCACTACAATAGTAGTTGCTTTGTTTTGAAGGATTCTCTCATTGCCATAAATGCTTACTGCCAAAGCGATGCGATTCTTGTAGTAATCGGGGTGGTCGGTAAGGAGCTTTTGCACATCTACGTCCAAGTAAAACGATTCTTCACTTTTACCAGAGGCAACGTTTACGCTTTCAGGCAAAGTGTAAGAACCTTCGGGTAGTACTACAGCCGGTTTTTTCTCGTCGTTTTTGTACTTTTCTACATAAGCATTAGTAGCTTGTGCATCAACTTTTACTTTTACAGCAAAGCCATCGGTAGAGAGACCAGAGTTCTTCACGCCGAGCACTATTTTCAATTTCTTAGTAGTCTCGTCGAAAGTGTAGTTCTCGGAGTTTCCGCCGAAAGGCACATTGTATTCATTACCTCCGTTGTTCAAGGAGGCTTGTGGCATATAGATATTGTTTATACCAGGGTCTTCAAAAACATCGTCTTTTTTACAAGCGATGAAGGCTACGAATAGGAGTAGCAATAATGTAATGTTTTTTGTTTTCATATATAAGAGTTTGTCCTCACCCCCTCCTTCTCCCCCTCCCCCAAGGGAAGGGGGAGGGAATCCGCAAAAGCGATGAGGTTTGTTATTCAGTTATTTTTTTCAAATTGACGTATTTCGTAATTTGTCATTTGTCATTCGTCATTCGTCACTACCAACCTGGATTTTGTTTTACAATTCCGTTAGATTTATTGATTTCGCTATGAGGAATAGGGTAGTAATACATCTTTTCGGTAAAAGTGCGCTTTTCTACTTCTTTTACTTGATAGCTGAATTTATTACCGTTTTTAGTAGCTTGCACTCCCGTAAGTGGCTCATTGAGCACGGTAGCAGCGTCTTTCCAACGGCGCAAATCCCAATAGCGGTGTTCTTCAAAGGCGAGTTCTATACGGCGTTCGTGTTTTACTTTCTCTCTGAACTCCTCTTTTGATGCTGTAGTAATCGCAGGCATTTCCACACCCGTTCTGCCTCTCACCAAATTGATAGCCTCTTTGGCAGTGAGAGCATAACCGTTGTTAGCATCGGGTCCGTAGGCTTCGTTCATCGCCTCGGCATAGTTGAGGTAAATTTCAGCCAAACGGAAAACTACCCAAGAGCGGAGTCTTTTCTCATCTTGCACTAAATCGAGGTTGTCGTTCAAAAACTTTTTGAGGTAGTAGCCCGTGCGTGAAGCGTTTTTGGCGTTGTAGTTGTCAGCGCCACCTGCATATATTTCCATTGTGCGTCCGTTCCATTGACTGTTGTTGGTTACTATCGTATAGCCGAGTCGAGGGTCGCGATTGGCGTATATATCATTAGGGTCGGGGGCACCTTTGTACTCATAAGCACTCACCAAATTATGTGAAGGCGTGATGCCACTATTACCCCCTGCCGTGCCAATGGGGTAGTTTTTCCTTTCCAAGTCATTGGTGGCACTTTGGCGAATTGCCAGAATGGTCTCAGTGCTTTTAGTGGTTCTGTCGCCGAGGAACAAATCGCGGTAACTATTGTCGAGGCTGTAGAGATTTAAGCTGAGAAGCTCATTAGCAGCACTGGCAGCTGCTTTCCACTTGTTTACATCGTTAGTGGGGTTGTACAGCGGACTTGCCGCATAAAGCAACACTCTGGATTTGAGGGCTAAGGCAGCACCTTTGGTAATACGCCCATCTAAGCCAATATCAAAATCTCTTCCCCAATTGGTAATCAAGCTATCTTTGGAAGCATCGATTTCACTCACGATATAGTTCACTACCTCGTCCACTGTGTTGCGAGGCAAAAGTGTGTTACTATCGGCGGAAAGACTTGTTTTTACAAGAGGTACCCCTCCATAGCGTTTCAGTAGTTCGAAATAGAAATAAGCTCGCAACACGCGGTTTTCAAAGCGCAAAGCCCTTATGCTCTTCACATCGCGATTGTAGTTGTTGATGTCGTTTTGAGTGATGAGGTTGCGGTTCTGCTTTAAGAAAGAAGCATAGTTAGGGAATTTTTCCAAGAAATAAGTAGCTGCTTGTATACCTTCGTAGTTGTAAGCATACGCATTATCGGGGTTGTTGGTGCTATTCCAGCTTCCTTCGTTAAAAACTTGAGTGTTTGAAGGCGAAAGCGTATATTCAGCCTCGTCGCTCACTGCTGCAAACAGATTGCCATCGATGGCATCAAAGCGGTTTTGCAAACGTGTGTAGGCAGCATAACCAAAGTCGTAAAGCACTTGGTAATTGGTTTTTATCTGCTCGTCGGTATCGTAAATATCTTCTTTGGTGTCTAACACATTACACCCGATGAGTGTACTCATCAGCGCAATGCAGCTCACTGCAAAGATTGTTCTGCTCGGTTTATTACTCTTTAACATAGCGATATATTTTCGGTAGTTCATTTGTTTAAAACTTTAAAGACACCCCCATAGTAACCGATTTGAGGGCAGGGTAACCCGATAGTACTTCGGGGTCTAAGTCGTAATCGGTAAGTAGTGATGAGAAAGTAAACGGATTGGTGGCATTTACGTAAATGCGCAATTTGCTAACGCCTATCTCGTCGAGCATTCGTTTAGGAATGCTGTAACCTAACTCTATGTAGCGTACTCTTAGGTAATTAGCTTTCTTTATCCACAAGGTGGAAGGCTGGGTGTTATTGTTGTTGCTCAATAACGACAAACGTGGGTACTGGGCGCTGCTACGGGTATCGATGCCTTGTGTAGGATAGTAAGCCCAGCGGTTTTTGGCGATAGCATACACATTGCCGTTGTTCTCGAAAGCAACCGTTTTTTGGCGAGCATCGTCTAATAAATTCACCTCTCTGCCTTGTACTCCTTGCACGAGCACTCCAAGGTCAAATCCTTCGTAACCAAGGTTGATTGTACCAGCATAAGTGAGTGTAGGGAGGTAGCTTTTGCCTATTTCGGTTTTATCGGCAGGGTCTATACGGTTGTCACCATTTAGGTCGCGGTATTTCACATCACCAGGGGCAACGTTTCCAAACGAAGGTTTAGGGAGTGAAGGTAGCAGATTGCCATTGTTGTCAAAATCGTTTATGTCGTAAAACCCAGTAGCTTCATAGCCAAAGCGTGTGCCGATAGGTCGGCCTGTTTGAGCTGAACTCTCGCTACTAGCATCGTACTCAGCCATATAGTCTATTTTGTTTTTAGCATACGAAGCATTAGCGCCTATACTATAAGTGAGTTTTCCTGCTGCATTGCTGTAAAGCGTACTCACTTCAAAACCTCGGTTAGTTACTTTTCCTATATTTTTATAGGGAGGGGTAGCCCCAAAGACACTTGAAATACTGTAATCAGGGGTGATAATACCTTCGTGTTTGTTGAGGAAAGCATCTATCATCACGTCCCATTTGTTGAAGAATTTAGCTTCCGCGCCTATGTTGTACTTATAGGCTTTTTCGGCAAATATACGCTCATTAGGTACGTATTTTAGTCCGATAGCACTATGCCAGGATGGGTCGTCGTTTCCTGTGGCAAAACCGCCTCCTCCGTAAGAACCGTAATAGCGTTCGTATAAGTAGCGACCTTCGTTGTACACATCGTTACCCGTAGTGCCTACTGAAGCGCGCAATTTCAACCGATTGATATTGGCATTCGCCGAAGGGTGTTGCTCATTGAAAACCTGATAGGCTGCTGAAAGGGCGTGATAAAAACCAAACCGATTGCCTTTTTTGTAGTTATCCGAGCCACCGAAAGCAAAACCAAATTCTGCCGATACGCGTTTGTTCCAATCGTAGAACACACGTCCGCCGATGTTCTGATAGGCGTAGTTGTTGTTCAAACCCGCTTTTCCGTTGAGATTGTCGTCTATATTATAAACGTATTGAAGGTAGTTTACTGTTGTTTGAAAAGTGTTTTGTCCAAACTCACGGGCATAACCTGCACCCAACAGAAACTGCAAACGGTTCCATTGGTTGGTACCCCAGTCGTCGTTTACTTTGTAGTTACTATCGCGATGAGTGGTTTGTGCTACCCCATTGAACATACGAGTGTAATCTCTACTTACAATGCGTGTGCCTCGTGTCCACGAACTGAGCGATACGCCTTGTTGTATGTATAAACCAGGGGTGATGAAGTCTAATTTCTCTTTTAGGTTGAAATTAGCCCCTAAAGTGCGGTCGTGTAGGGTTTTGATACCTAAGGCTCGGATAGAAGCGTAAGGGTTATCGGGGTGGATGGCTGTACCAGGGAACGACCCATTGGGGTTTTGCGCCGGATAAATGATATTAGGGTAGCTCGCCAAGTTTTGCCAGAGCTTATACTCGTTGTAATTAGGCGATTTACGGTCTTCTATACGCCCGTTGATATTTACATTTCCTTCAAATATTTTGAGCATACTGAAGTCTAAATTTGCCTTTACGAGATATTGGTCGAACCTTCCGCTGGAATGCGAATCGTCGTTCTTAGAGGCGTACAAACCACTGTTGCCTGCGTGCCCTAATAGCACAAAATACTTGGTGTTAGCCGAGCCTCCGCGTATGCTCACATCTTGCCTATCAAACAAAGCCGACTTTTTGAGCACTTTGTCATACCAATCGGTGTTGTATTTCACATCGTTAGGAATATTGTAAAAGCTCGTCCAAGCACCTGCATCGTTACTGTAAGCCTCGTTGTATAGCTGAGCATACTCGGTAGCCGATAGCGGTTTGCTCAGTACCGTAGGCATTTGTACGCCTGTTTGGAAATCTACCCCTACCACAGGCTTGCCTTCTGTACCGCGTTTGGTGGTAATCCACACGATGCCGTGCGCTCCTTTCATACCAAATGGTGCTAAGGCAGCCGCATCTTTCAAAACCGTAATCGACTCGATTTCGGAAGGCGATAGCAGTATAAAATCACTTTGGTAACCATCGATAAAATAGGTAACCGAAGGGTAGTTGTAAGAACCCAACCCGCGGATATTTAGGCTGGCATTGTCCATTCCTCCGCCTTGCAATACAGTGAGTCCAGGTAGCAACCCAAACAAACTGTTGGTAAAGTTAGTTGTGGGCATTTTCAAGAGTTGTTCTCCTTTTACTGATGAGGTAGAAAGCGTAGACAATTCTTCGGGTACGTTCAGAGGGCTTTGTGCCTGCACAGCACCTGCCCAAAGCATACAGCCCACAAGGCTACAAAATAATATGTTATGTTTATATTTCATTTCAGTTGTTTTTATTACACGTGAGTTTAGGATATTTTTTTTGCTTCCCACGAATCTCACGAATTGTATTCAGTATAAAAATCCTTTATATTGTATAATCTCACGAATTTTCACCTTATGGTGAATTTCTTTTATTTATATCAATAACCAGGGTTTTGTATCAAGTAGCCTTTGTTCACTTCCGATTGAGGGAAAGGCTCTAAATACTGACTGTTGTCCCAATACCCTGTATAGACAGGTTTCACAGCATAAGAAGCGTAATCCCAAGCGTTCCACCCTTCCGATTTTCCTGGGGCGTACTCAAAAACTACTCCTTTCTTTTCCCCTCCAATGATACCATTGGCAATATCGGTGAGTTTCCAGTGTTTTACATCAAAGTAACGGTGATTTTCTTCGTAGAACTCTACCGCCCACTCTCTTTGCACGAGTTTGCGCAAAGCATCTTGTCCTGTTTCAGTAACATTGGGCAGCCCTGCACGCGAGCGGATAACGTTTAGGTTTTGCAAAGCCTGAGCAGGATTGCCTGCTTCGTTATAGGCTTCGGCGAGATTTAAATAGAACTCAGCTAAACGGTATAAAGGGAATTCAAACCAATCGCGGGTATCAGCCATATAGAAGAATTTCACACGGCGTCCTGCGCCTTCACTGCCCGCTCTCTTTTCCCAAGTAGAAGCATTTGCCAAACTCTCACTCGACCAATAATGCGAACTCGGGTTGTTCCACGCTTGTTGTCCTGCAATCGCTGCTGAGGCTTTAAAGCGGGCTTCTAACTCATTGCACTTGTTCACATAAGTAGCGTAGCTTTCCCAATTTTCACCCGTCCACGTTTGGTCAGTTCCATCAGTTTTGTAGTATTGGGTAAGCTGCAAGTAACTCATAGAATTAGCTCCTCCTGGTTGGCTGTGAGGGTTATAAGCCTCTATATACTGTTGTGATTTAAAGGCGAGGAGCACTTCTCGGTTGTTAGGGGTTGCTACCGCTGTACCGTAATCGGCTAAAGGGTTCCCCGTATTGATGATTTGGTAACCATTGGCAGTTGCCCATCGTATCACTTGTTCATTTGCCTCTATAGCTTTTTGCCATAATGAAGCGTCTTGCGTACCAAAACAAATCAGGTTGTTATTACCTCCCAAACTCATATAAGGTGTATTGCTATTGAACAGCGGACGAGCGGCGTACATCAATGCTTCGGCTTTGATACACATTGGGATACCTTTGGTTACACGTCCTTTTTCCGAAGCGTTGTAGCTATCGGGCAGGTCGGTAAAAGCTTTGTTGCAAAGGGCAATAATGTGGTCTAAGGTAGCGCGCAAGGTCGCGCGAGAGATATTCAGGTTAGAATCTATCGAAAGTGTACCTTCTATAATAGGCACTCCTCCATAACGTTTGAACATTTCCTCATATCGGTAAGCGATGAGGGTATACATTTCAGCTTTAATGCTTTTCTTTTGTACCTCAGTAAGATCGGGGACTTTATCGATGTTCTCAATCACCAAATAGCACTGACGGATAGATTGGTAGTTGAACACGAACCCATCGGAGCTAAGTGCTTTGCCATCGGAGTCGCTGGCTACCATTCCAGAACGTTGAATTTTATAGGTGTCTTCCCAACTGAATTTCACATCGTTCACTTCTCCCGATAGGTGAGAGAGTGTGCCTGCTTTCAGTCCACTAATGCGCCCGTTGTCGAAACGCAAGGTAATACCTGATTGCAGGCTCATCGCGTAGGCTTGGGCAATAGCTGAGAGAGATTTCTGTTTGCTCGAAAAGATAGAATCGACATTCACATCGCTTCCTAAACTCTTTTCGAGAAAGTGGTCTTCTAACTTACAAGAAAATACTTGTGCGAAAAAGACGAGGATTAAGGTGGTATAAATGAGCTTTTTCATTGGTTGTATTTTTTAAAATTGAACGTTGAGCCCTACGCTATAAGTGCGGGTCATAGGGTAGAGATATCCAGAGGCAGCGCCATTAGAATCTTGTTGTTCGGGGTCGTAACCATCGTGCATTTTAGACCACGTATAGAGGTTGTTACCGCTCACCGATAGTTTCACCGATGAGATACCCGTTTTTTCCAGCCACATTTTCTTTTGCAAGAGATAGCTTACCTCTACGTTTTTCAGCTTGATATGGTCGGTAGAGAGCAACCAGAAGTCACTAAACAATCCGTTGATGTTATCACCTGTGCGCATAGAAGCACGTGGGAAAGTAGGGGTAATGTCATTTTGGGCTTTCTCAGGAGTCCAACGTCCGTCGTACTGATGTTGGAAAGCAGCCCCTGTACCCATATAGAAAGGGTTACGTGTATAGAAATCCAAAGGCATAGAACCTTGAGCCGTACCAGTGAAGAGCACTGATATTTCAAATCCTTTGTAACCTACATTGAGGTTTGCCCCAAAAGTATAGCGAGGGAAGTTTGCATAACCAATAGGCACGCGGTCTTTCTCGTCGATAACGCCATCGCCATTCACATCTACATAACGGAGGTCACCAGGTTGTACTTTATTGCCATCAAAACGCGAATATGGGCGTTGCATTACTTCTTGCCAAGTGTTGTAGAAACCATTGGTGAGATAACCTCTGTACTGCCCGATAGAATAACCCGTTTCATTCATCCAAGGGTGAGGGTTGTTAGGCTCATCGCGGTAGTCTATTTTATTTTTAGCATAGGATACATTCCCCCCGATACCATAAGTGAAATCGCCTATCTTGTCGCCCCAGTGCACTTGTAGTTCGTAACCTTTATTGGTTACTTTTCCGATATTAGTAGCTGGCAAATCGGAACCTACAATACCAGGCACTGTACCTCTGTTCCACAAGATGTTGTCGCGTTTTTCTTGGAATACATCGGCATTGATAGTAAGCCTATCTTTAAACATATTCAGGTCGATACCTGCATTGCTTTTTTTGGCGCGTTCCCAAGTAACATTGGGGTTCCCAACACGAGTTTCCCAAGCACCGGTATAGAAAGGGTCTTTGGTAGTACCATCACTACTACCGAAATAGTAACCTCCTGCACCATAGCCATCGTTGCGGTAGCCTTCATAGCCATAGCCCCAAGTACTAGGCAAGTATAGAAAACGGCGACCACCTACTTGGTCATTTCCTACTTCGCCATAAGAACCTCTGAGCTTTAAGTAAGTAACAATATTGTTTTTAGGGAAGAACTTTTCGTTAGTAACTACCCAACCCAATGAGAAGGCAGGGAAGAACCCGAAGCGTTTACCAGGAGCGAAATTTTCGGTACCATTATACCCCATATTGCCTTCAATAAGGTAACGGCGGTCGTAATCGTAAGTAACCCTACCTGCGAGCCCCATAATACCAGCAGGCACGTTGAACTCAAAACCAGGGTCATACGTTTTTTGTCCGTTAGCCAAAAGTAAGGCAGTGATATTGTGTTTTCCGAAAGAGCGTTCGTAGTTAGTCGCTAATTCAAAATAAAGGCGACGCCACTTGCTTGATTTAAAGCGGTCGGTAAGAGTAGTGTGTTTGAGTCTGCCGCCAAAGAAGAGTAGTTCAGCAGGGTTTTTAGGGTTGCGAGTTACGCTATACGAAGGGATAGAGCGTTCTCTTTTCACACCTTTTCTATACAAATCGTTGTAAGAAAAAGTACCCGAAATAGAAAGACCCTGAGTGATATAATCGAGTTTGTGTTTCAGTTTTAAGTTTAGGTTCAAGTCGGTTTGATAGGTAGTAAGATAAGGTCGCCAGAGCAAGCTAGACAACACCGAATAACCTGTACCTCCTTTGCCTACTAAAGGATTTACGCCATCTACATATCCATCGATTAAACGTCCGTCCACAATACCAGGACCTGCAAAAGGAGTATTTGCCAAAATGTGTACTAACATCGACTTTTTGCGGGCTGTTTCGCTGTTTACATCGCCGTCTTGCTCACTACCCAAAATACCTCCTACCTTTGAAGATACAGCAGCAAGGTCGAGTGTGAGGTTGGTGCGGTCGGTAAGTTCAAAATCGAAGTTAGAGCGGAAGTTGTAACGCTGGTATTTAGAGTTTACATCGGCGTTGTGGTAGTTAGTTTCTTTGAAAGTACCTCCTTGATAGAAATAACCCAAAGAAGTAAAGTAACGCGTTTTCTCACTTCCCCCTGATACGTTTAAGTTGAATTGCGTTTGAGGAGATACCCCGCCAAAAGCTTCTTTGAAATAGTTATGACTGGTATAATATAGCGCTGGGCTATTTAGCAGGGCTTGTTTTTGTTCAGGGGTGAGGTTCATCGCTTCCACCTCTTGAGGTGTATAGTCGCGATTGTTCTTGAACTTCCACAACTCGTTGTGAAAACCGCTTTCACTGAACAGTTTATCGAAGTTACTAGGGTCGTTGTCATTACGAATAGCTTCGTTGCGGAAACGAGCATAATCATAAGAACTGAGCAGGTCTAACTGAGTAGCCAACTCACTCATACCAAAGTTATAAGTAAGACTCACCTTAGGAGCGCCAGAGCGACCTCTTTTGGTAGTTACTACCACCACCCCATTAGCTCCTTTCACACCATAGACAGCTGTTGCCGAAGCGTCTTTCAGTAAGTTGATACTTTCAATTTCGTAAGGGTCCATCGCGTTTACCGCATTCATAGAGCTTTGGATACCATCTACTACTACCAAAGGTTCTTGGCTACTTGCATTGAAGGTACTCACCCCGCGAATACGAATGGTAGTAGCGTTCCTACCAGGCTCACCACTAGACTGAGTGGAAGTAATCCCTGGCATACGCCCTACCAGCGCATTGGAGACGTTGGCAACTGCATTTTCTACGAGTTTATTTCCTTTAACAGAAGAAATAGCACCTGTTACAGTTTCCTTCTTTTGGGTACCATACCCCACAACCACCACCTCTTTTAGTTCGGTGGTTTCGGGCAAGAGCTTTACAGTGATGTTGTTGCGGTTTTGCACCTGCACTTTGGTACTCTTATATCCCATAAAGGATATTTCTAAGGTAGCATTTCCGTTCTTCAAGCTGAGTTGGAAGTTACCGTCGAAATCGGAGGTTACGCCGTTTTTAGTACCTGCTTCCAATACGGTAGCACCCATCAGAGGCATATTGTCTTCATCAACTACTTTCCCTTTTACTGTTTGGGCAAACAGGGATTGTGCTCCTACGCATAGCCCGAACAGCCAAGCGAGCATCAGTAGTTTGGTTTTGTATGAATGTAATCTATCCATAATTTTGGAATTTTAGTTATATGGAAAATGTCTTATTTCGTTGGGGCAAAGGTAGGGTGTTATAGTTAAAGGGTTGTTATCATTTCTTTTCGTTTATTTATCAAATTCTATCTACTGTAAGAAATATTAAAGTAAAGGAAATGTTTAGGTATTTGTTATATTGTGTTTATCAAAGGTTTATAACAAAATACTTTTTTCTTTGACAAGTGCAATATTACATATTTTAAAATAAATAAACAAATAGAGGTTTTACAGTGGGTCTTCAGTGGGTCTACAGTGGGTCTACAATGGAGACTAACCGAAGATTAATTGAATACTAAATGAACACTGATTGGATTTAGAATGTTACTAAAACCAATCGAGGGAAGGAAAAAAATTAGCAAATTAAAAAATGAGAGAATTAGAAAATGAGAGAATTAACAGATTAGTAAACGGAGACGAAGAAAATTGGAGAGGTTCGGAAGAGGTAATTCAGACAAAAGATAAGAATAAAGAGGGTGGGCTTAGCTGATAGGAAGCTGTATAAAGAAGAGAGATTTTTTTTGTTATGATACAAATGCAACTTAAAGAGCTGGTGTAACCCATAATAACTGACTTCGACAATTGGTTTGTAATCGGAATCAGCTAAAAACCTTAGGTGTGAGTGAAAATGGAAAGTTAAGAGGGGTAAAAGCAGAATTTAACCAGTCGGGAAGTTTGAAGAGAAACAATCCGCGTTTAAATCTTAAAGGAAAGAGGGCTAATGGAAGTTTATTAGTTAGCTTTTTAATATTATTGTATTCCTCCTATTCTTACTAAACTACCCAGTACTACCATTACTACCCCTATAAGAGTAACACAGATAATATGCACTGCCATTTCAGGCAACTTGTTAAGCTGACCTTTGCGCAGTTTGGGCAAAACGCGCGTTTGTGCCGAAATAGCAAAACAAATAGAGGTAAGCAAGCAAGAGAGTTTCAGCGATACCACGCGCTCAATAGGAGTAGCGAATGAAAACCAAGAACTGAAGCCAGCGTTGTAGTCGTAAGCCATCAAAATACCTGTGATAACTAATACGGCAAGTGAGGGCATACCGATAGGCTCGTAAGTCTTCTCGAAATTGCCTATATAGCTAAAATCTTTGCGTTTAAGAGCTTTTGGCAAATAGCCGATAGCCAATACTAAGTGTCCGCCTACCCAAATAGAGGCAGCAATGAGGTGCAGAATGAGAATGAGGTGATGTGTGTACATAGGTATTAGGGGGTAGGGGTTACTTGTTATTAAACGTATTCATTGTAATATTAAGCCCTGCTAAGCCAAAAGAAAGAACAGCTTCGGCACATTTTTCTAAGCGTTCGGGGAGGAGGGTCTGCTCTTCGGGAGTCCATTCACCGAGTACATAGTCTATTTGCTTGCCCAATTCAAAATTACTGCTAATGCCAAAGCGCAAACGCGCATATTGTTGGGTGTTCAGTTGGGCTTGTATATCTTTAAGTCCGTTGTGCCCCCCGTCGCTACCTTTGCCTTTGATTCGGATAGTGCCAAACGGGATATTCAAATCGTCGCAAATGACTAAAAGGTTTTCCAAAGGAATGTTCTCTTTTTCCATCCAGTAGCGTACCGCTTTGCCACTGAGGTTCATATACGTGGAGGGTTTCAACAATATAAAGGTACGCCCTTTCACTTTAATTTCGGCGAGGTCACCAAGCTTCTGAGTAGTAAAAGAAGCATTATGGTCTTTCACCAATGTATCGGCTATAAGGAATCCTATATTATGACGTGTGTTAGCGTATTCAGCCCCTATATTGCCGAGGCAGGCGATTAAATATTTCTTCATAGTGCAAAGGTAATAATAATTTGCGAATTAGCCAATTTGTTGATTAGCACGGCTCTCCATACAAATCGTAATCGGTAGCATCAATAATCTTTACATCTGTAAAATCACCTATCTTTACATAGTGTTTTTTAGCATCGATAAGCACCTCGTTATCTACATCGGGCGAGTCGTATTCGGTGCGACCTACAAAGTAGTTGCCCTCTTTGCGGTCGATGAGACAACGAAAAGTCTTCCCTACTTTCTCTTGGTTGAGTTCCCAAGATATTTGCGACTGTATCTCCATAATCTCGTTAGCACGTGCAAGCTTTACTTCTTCCGGCACATCGTCTTCGAGCGCATAGGCGGTAGTGTTTTCCTCGTGACTGTAAGTAAAACAACCCAAACGGTCGAAGCGCATTTCTTTTACAAAGTCTTTCAGCTTCTGGAAGTCTTCTTCCGTTTCTCCTGGGTACCCCACAATAAGGGTAGTGCGTATAGCCATTTCGGGTATTGCTTCGCGGAACTTTCTCAGCAGTTTAGTAGTCTTCGCTTGAGTAGTACCGCGCTTCATACTTGCGAGGATAGAGTCCGAAATATGTTGAAGCGGAATGTCTAAATAGTTGCAGATTTTAGGTTCAGTCTTCATCACCTCCAATACGTCCATCGGGAAGCCGGTAGGGAAAGCGTAGTGGATGCGTATCCATTCAATTCCTTCTACTTTCACAAGGGCACGCAATAGGTCAGCCAAAGCACGCTTTTTGTAGAGGTCAAGTCCGTAATAGGTAATGTCTTGAGCGATGAGTATAAGTTCTTTCACCCCTTTGGCAGCCAACTTCTCCGCTTCGGTTACGAGAGCTTCAATAGGGGTCGATAGGTGCGCCCCGCGCATTAGCGGAATCGCACAAAAGCTACAAGGGCGATCGCAACCTTCCGATATTTTCAGATAAGCGTAGTTCTTAGGGGTAGTGGTGAGGCGCTCGCCTATGAGCTCGTGCTTATAGTCGGCACCCAGTACTTTCAAAAGGGCAGGGAGTTCACTAGTGCCGAAGTATTGGTCTACATCAGGGATTTCTTTCTCCAAATCGGGCTTATAGCGTTCAGAGAGACACCCCATCACAAACACCTTATCTACCAATCCGGCTTCTTTCTGTTGCACATAGTCCAAAATAGTGTTGATACTCTCCTCTTTGGCATTGTTGATAAACCCACAAGTGTTAATCACCACAATATTGCCTTTTTGTTCGTGCACCACCTCTTTACCACCCGCTTTAAGTTGCCCCATCAGCACTTCGCTGTCATACACATTTTTAGAACACCCAAGGGTTACGACGTTTATAGTGTTTTTCTTTATACTTCTTGTTCGCATCTGTTGTTAGTTTCAGGGAGCAAAGATAAGAATAATTTTGTGGTTCACGCTTAAAAATGGAAATTCAGCTGTACAAAGCCTATTTTAGCTAAACGACTCTCAAACCACTCGGTTTGAGCATCGGGGTCGAAGCTTCGGCGATCGCGACGAATGCTGTATTTCACAAAAAAACCTGGCTCGGTAGCTACCGAAAAATTCTTGCTCAAGCGAAATAGTACCCCGAAAAAAGGATTAAGAGCAATATTAGTAAAGTGTTGTTGGCGGTCTTTGTAATAAAGATAACGCCCCCAAACATCAATTCCATAGTAGAATTGCCATTTCTTATAGTCTTTGAAGAGTTTATCAACACCTATCTTCAAAGCAAGTTCATAACTGCTATCCTTAGCAGTTTCTGCGCGATAATCTCCCCCAATACGATAGGCAAAAGAAGGTGTTTTTAGGTAGCGGTATTCCAATAGGAAAGCATTGCTATCACTGGGGAAGGCGGCATTTACAAATTTGGAAAGCCCTATGCCTATTTGATGCTTACATTCTGGTATATCATTCACAATTGTTGTAGGAGAGGTAGTGGCGACGATACTATCAGTAGTCCTAAAAAGAACATTGCCCTCTTGAGCGAGAGCAATGCCATTAATTATAGTTAAAATGAATAATAAGAACTTTCTCATTACTTATTTAGTAAAACGTTTGAATATTTCAGTTACTCTCTCTTCAAAATCCGATACATATTTTTCTGCTTTTTCTTTCGAACCGTCAGAGAAAACAAAGTAAACTACCTCTTCGTCGTTTTCTTTATCGAATTTCACATCAGCTACTTTGCGACCATTTTTATAGAGCTCTGCTTTTACATAAGTATTTGCTTCTTCCACTGTTAAGTCTCCTATTTTTTTACCTGACTTATGCACTGATTTTACATCTGCTTGTGCTATAATTTGAAAGTCATTTTGAATAGCTAACACGTGAATGTTATCAACTGCTTCTTCAAAAGTAGCAAAGCTATCATAATTGCCAGAAGTAAGTTTTACATTGGCTTTTAATCCAGTTGTGCAGCCTTGAGGAGAACTAAAGGCAAAGTCAAAGATAAAGTTCTCAGCGGTTTGTTTGGTAAGTCTGATAGTAGTGGTAAATGGATTGGTAAAAATAGTAATATCTGCTGAAGTAGGCACTGCAAAATTAGCGTTTTGTTCATATCTCACATTGCCAATTGTTACTTCAAGCATTTTTACGTTATCTACCGTAACAACAGCGTGACCTTTTATAGGAAGTTTACTTACATCTCCTCCTTCAAAAGTAGCTTTAAAATCTTCATAATTTTCTACTACCCCACGGGCATTGTTGGTAGTACTGCTAGCCGTAGCTGGGAACAACCAAACAATGTTATTGGTAGTATTAGCCGTTTTGTCCCATTGTTTAGTATTGCTATTCCAAGTGTAGGTACCTTTGAGCTCTTGGTAGTTAAAACCATTGTCTTTGTTCAAGTCAAACTGACGGTCGAATTGGTCACCTAATTGGTCAAACCACGTTTCTTTTTGACCATATTGGTCTCTACCTGCTTCTTTGAATACAGTATTGTAAAAGAAGTCAGCAAAACCGCCGTCATTTGCTTTTTTAAGACAGTCATAAAAACTGTTCATCGTAGCGGTAACCGCTGCTTTTGCTTCCTCTGCAGAATATGCAGGAGCATCATCGTTTTTGTCGCCACAACTTACGAGGGCAACTGTAGCCAAAAGGCTCAATAAAATTCTCTTCATAATGAATGTTAGTATTTAAATTTTGGGGCAAAATTACGAATAAAAAGCAAAACTACAAAAAATAATGTAATTAACTCATACAAAGAGGATTATTTTTTTTGATAGGAAGATAAAAGAAGACAGAGACTTAGATGATTTGGACAGGTTTTTTCAAAATTAGGTTTCTAAATCGTTACCTAATGACTTGAAAAAATATTTTCATTAGTAGGTTATATTTCAGTGTTTTACACCTTTTTTCATATTGTACAGTAACTTGATAAAAAGTACTTTCGCAAATTAAAAAATTAGAGTATGAAAAAAGTAAAACGCTCAACCTTTAAGGTATTGTTCTACCTTAAAAAGAATGCCCCAAAGAAGAACGGTAAGGTTGCTATTATGGGACGTATTACCATTGACAATCAGGTAGCTCAGTTTAGTACCAAACTTGAAATCCTTCCACAGAAATGGGATTTGAAGTACGGAAGGGTAACAGGTAAAACAGAAGAAGCTACCCAACTTAATCGCAAGCTGGAAGAGATTCGCTCACGTATCATTACTCATTATGAGGAGTTGATGAAGTACGAGGGAGTGGTTACTGCTCAGAAGCTAAAAGCTACTTTTCTAGGCATAGGAGTAATGGAAGATTCCTTGCTAAAAGTCTATGAGAAGTTCAAAGAAGACTTTGCCCTGATGGTAGAAAAAGGTGTTAGAAGTTATAGTACGCTCAACAAATACGAAAATGTATACACTCATTTGAGCGAGTTTATCCAGTACAAATACCGCAGAAGTGATATTTCTTTCAAAGAACTTACAGAAGACTTTATCAACGATTTTGACTTCTATCTTAGAGTTAATAAAAGTCTTACTCACAACACAATATGGGTTTATATGATGCCCCTTTGTAAAATGGTAGAAATAGCGATAGACAAGGGTATCATCTATCGCAATCCTTTTAAGAATTATATAAGTTCTATGGAGGAGAAAGATAGAGGCTATTTGCTTAGAGAGGAAGTAGAAACTCTTTTACAATATCACCCTAAGAGTGCTTCTGCTGAATTAGTACGAGACCTATTTGTTTTTAGTTGCTTTACAGGCTTCTCTTACATTGACATCAAGCAACTCAAGAAAAGCCACTTACAATCGTTCTTTGACGGCAACAAATGGCTTATCAAACGACGTCAGAAATCTGATGTGCCCTGTAATGTACGTCTGTTAGATATAGCCGAGAAAATTATTGAAAAATATGAGGGTACGACTCGTACAGAGGCACTATTTCCTACACCCTCCAATGCTAATTGCAACCTCCTGATTAAAAAGATGATGAAAGATTGCAACATCATTCGTGAAAAACCTATCTCCTTTCACTGGGCACGCCATACCTTTGGTACTCTGTTCTTAACAGAAGGGGTTCCCTTGGAAAGTGTTAGTAAGATGATGGGACATAAGAATATCAAAACTACCCAGATTTATGCTAAAATCACCAATGAGAAAATCAGCAAGGATATGGAAATTGCTGCCGAACGATTAAAGAATTTAAAGATAGGATAGCTTCTCAGTGTCTTTTAAAAATTAGAAATCCATTGATAATATTTCAAAAAGAGATGTGTCAATGGATTTTTTTGTTGCCTTACAAAAAGCTATCTCACAAAGATAAGAGTGTTATTAAGACTTACCTATTTTCCCTGTTTTAAACACTTAAGGCACGTAATGGCGGTTCGTTGTTCGAGTGCAAAGGTATTTCTGTGTTCTTAACGCTTCTTGCAAGGTCAAGCCCGATGGGTTTTCAAAAAATCTCCAGCCCTTGTCCGTTGTCCTGCGGGTAGTATTTTTTTGAAAAACCTTGCAGAAGCTAAACACAGACCTTTTATGGCACTCGAAACGAAACCAGCTCATTCCGACCTTTAAGCGAATAAAAAAAATGTCAAATATGAGAAAAATGCCGCTTCTTACAGATTGTTTTTTGAAACGAATACCGCTTTTCCTCCCATTGTCGAATAAAAATTTCAAACTATGTAGCTACCTAATTACGTTTTTACCTTCGTACATACTTGCTTGCTTTGATGCGTGAATGCAAAGTAATGTACAAATATACATATAGCTTTACATAGAATTGTAAATAACTCTGTAAGTAAGTGATTAAATATATTGCTAATATGCCCTAAATCACTTTATGAGCTTGTAGTATTTATCTTCTTTTCTTATGGTTAATTAAAATTTGACCTTTAGGGAGAATTTTCTGTTCACCGGAACAGAGCAAGTTGTGTTTTGAGGCACGCATTAGGCGTGTAGGCACCTCAAAACCACTTGCCCTTGCAGGGATTAAAACACACTCCGAAGTCGTGGTTTTTTACTTTTATATTTTTATTGTATTTCTAATGTAATAAAATTTTAATAATATATCCGATACATTACCAATTCTAATCACTATCTTTTCCAGCATTTACTAAGGTTGCGTTGATAAAGAATGCTCCTTTGGTGGCAATAGTCTGTTCGGGGGCTATAGGTTTTACAGGGGCAATGGCAGTATACCCACTTTCGGAAGCTCCTTTTACTACCTCCACTTTCTCAAAAGAGGTTTCTTTATCCGAAGTTTGGGTTACCAGAAAAATGTAGGATTTACCAGCATCCTCTACGATAGCCTCGTTAGGTACAGCAGGGGTCGTTTGTTTGTCAAGACTGATAACCCCTGTTACATTCATTCCATTGATGAGCCCTTGTTTGTCACCCTCTACGTGGCAATGTACAATGATGCTTTTGCTTTCGTTTTCAAACGAAGCCGCAATGTTATACACTTGGGCATCATATTCGCGAGAGGTGTTATTGGTAGGGTTGAAGTGCACTTGTTGTCCTACCTTAATGTAAGGCAAGTCACGCTCATACACTTGCAAGTGCAGGTGTAGCGAACTGTTGTCGATGATTTCCACAATAGGGGTGGAGGCATCTATATAAGCCCCTTTGTTAGTATATACCGCACTGATATTCCCACTAATAGGAGCCACTATCGCCAAAGTAGATTGCATTCCCTTATCGGTGAGTGTTTGAGGGTTTAAGCCCATTAGGCGTATTTGTTCTTCAAGCGAAGCTTTTTCGGTACGGAGAGTGCGTAGCTGAGTAGTAGCGGCTTGTAGGTTCTTACCAGTACCAGCATTCCCTTCATAGAGGGTTTGCTGACGGTCAAGTTCTTGTTTAGCAAGTTCTATCTGACCATTAACGGTGAGCAAGCGCTGTTGTTGTTGCAAGAATTCTGGGTTAGAAACAGTAGCGATTACTTGCCCTTTTTGCACATAACTGCCTATCTCTACCTTTACGCTCTTGATAATCCCCGCATATACAGTCGATACCTTCGCCTGATGGTCGGCAGGCACGCTCAGTATTCCATTGGCTTTGAGGGTAGCGGCAAGAGCTTTTTCTTCTATATGTCCCAAACGAATATCTACAGTTTGGATTTGAGCTTGGGTAAGGGTGGTGAGGTTGCCTCCTTCTTCGTGGTGTTCTTCGCGCTCTTCGAGCTTTTGATTATTGGTAGTTGTAGGAGTGCCATTGCAGGCTGATAGACTAATTCCTATAAGGATAAAAGCGATTTTTATACCATATTTTTTCATTTGTTTTACTGGTTTAAAAGGGATTGTATTTCTATTACTTTTTGATTAAGCGCCTCGATACTCTCAAGGTATGCCAAGCGGGTATCTACGGCTGTCTGTAGGGTGTAAAGGTACTCCACATAGCTTATTTCACCTGCGCTATACCCTAACTGATTGGCTCGGATAATGCGCTCGGCTTCAGGTAGCGCTTCTTGTTTGTAAAACTGATATTTTTGCAAATTCAGTTGGTATTCCTCTTGCAGATTTATCCATTGAGTTTTAAGCTGTTTTTCTGTTTGTTGAGCTGCTTCTATAGCTGCTTCTTTCTGATATTTATAAGCTTTCACCTTGGCACGGGTAGCGGTAAAAATAGGAACTGAAAGCCCTATGGTGGCAAAGTGAAAACGTTTACTTCTATCAGTATAGGTCTCTACCCCTCCAATGGTTTGCATTCCTATAAGAGACTGATTGGTATAGCCCAATGTAAGGTCGGGCAGGGCTTGGGCACGCTCTAGACGTTTGTTGTGCTCAGCTATGTTTGCTTCTTGATAGCTGAGTTGTACCAAAGGGTGCTGAGAGAGTTGTACATCCGAAGGCTCACTGAGTAACAAAGGCTCATACACGGGCGACTTGGTAATGGTAAATGCTTCTTCTGTTTGCATTAACGTACGCAAGTTGCGATAGGTAGCTTGTTGTATAGTTTTGTTCTGTTGAAGTAACAAACTTATTTCTCCTTTCTTCACTTGGGCAGTGTTAATATCTATCTTCTTGGTATCCCCTGCTTTATAGCGTACTTCAGCAATGCGAATAAAATTATTGTAGAGACTATCAAGCTGCAAGAGCTGTTCCTCTTTAAAAGTCAAATATTGCAATTGCTGATATGCGTTGCGCACTTGCCGCTTCAGTTCATTCTGCTGAAGGGCTAATTGCCCTTGTTGTAATTGTGTCTCTGCTTGATAGAGCTTTTTGCGAGCAGCAAATACTGTAGGCAAAGGAATAGATTGTGATACACCTACTGAAAGGTCTTTTTCAGCACTGCTGTACTGCCCGTATTGCCCTGTAAAGTCTGTTTTAGCCAATTCAAAAGAGGTTCGCTCTTTAGCACTTGCTCCTTGTAGCTTGAGTTGTGCTGCCTTAATCACTCCATTGTTCTTAAGGGCTATTTGCTCTATTTCTTGTAGCGAGTAAGACTGCTGAGCGTGTAGCGCTATAGGACTGATAAGCAATAGGGCTATCGTGAGTACTTTAGCTGAAGGACGGCGCCAAGAAAAGGTACTATTGAAAGCGATGTAAAGCAACGGAAGCACGAAGAGGGTGAGGAAGGTAGCCGATACTAACCCTCCGATGACCACAGTGGCTAAGGGACGTTGTACTTCTGCTCCTGCTCCTTGACTGAGCGCCATAGGGAGGAAACCTAAGCTCGCCACCATAGCCGTCATTAGCACAGGGCGTAAACGCATTTCGGTACCCGTAATCACGCGATGCAAAAGGTTGGTCATTCCTTCTTTTTTCAGCTGGTTGAAAGTGCCAATAAGCACTATACCGTTGAGCACTGCTACCCCAAAGAGCGCGATAAAACCAATACCCGCACTAATACTAAAAGGCATTCCCCGAAGAAGCAAGGCAAATACGCCCCCAATGGCACTCATCGGGATAGCGCTAAAGATGAGCAATGATTGTTTTATAGAATGGAAAGCAAGGTATAACAAGAAAAAAATCAAGAGCAGGGCTACCGGTACGGCAATAAGGAGCCTATCGGTGGCTTTTTGTAGGTTCTCAAACTGACCGCCATAGGTAAAGTAATAGCCCGTAGGGAGCTTTACGCCCTTTAATTTTTGTTCTATATCACTCACCACACTCTGCACATCGCGCCCTTGCACGTTGAAGCCAATGACGATACGGCGCTTGCCTGCTTCACGGCTCACCTGTGCGGGGCCTAATTCATATTTGATAGTGGCCAATTGGCTCATCGGCACCTGCCCATTTTCGGTAGCTACCATCATATGCTGTACATCGTCAATTCCGGTACGATGGAGGCTATCGAGGCGTACCACAAGGTCGAACCTTCGTTCGTTCTCGAAGACAACCCCAGCCTTCTTACCAGCAAAGGCGGTACTGAGTACCTCATTGACCTCTTGCACCGAAAGTCCGTAGTTGGCCAAGCGTACCCGATCGTAAGTAACATTGATTTGCGGAAGTCCGCTTACTTTTTCGACCTGTGGGGCGGTAGCACCTTCTGTTTTCTGGATAAGTTGGCTTACTCTTTGGGCGTAGTGGGCGAGGGTATCCATGTTTTCTCCAAAGATTTTTATCGTTACATCCTGTCTGACACCTGTCATCAATTCGTTGAAATGCATTTGTATAGGCTGGCTTTTCTCAAAGAAGACCCCAGGAATATCCTTGAGCCGCTCAATGATGGCATCTCCTAATTCCTCATAGGAGCGACCACTTTTCCATTGGTCTTGGCTCTTGAGTACGATCACAATATCGGAGGCTTCCAGCGGCATAGGGTCGGTAGGTATTTCGGCAGAACCTGTTTTGCCTATCACCATTTTCACCTCGTCGAACTCACGAATCAGGCGAGAGGCCTGCATGGAAGTCTCCAAGCTCTGCTTCAGGGAAGTGCCCGGTGGCAGAATACATTCAAAAACAAAATCGCCTTCTTGTAGTTGTGGAATAAACTCACCTCCCATACGGCTGAAAATGCCTACCGCAAGAACGAACAGTACCACGGTACTGCCTATTATCCATCCCCTAAGGCGGATAGAACGGACAAAGAGCGGTTGGTAGTGACGGTAGAGCCAGCTTATCATTCGCTCGGCAAAACTGCGCTTGTCACTTACTGTTTTAGGTAGGAGCAAAGCGCTCATGGCAGGGATATAAGTCAGGGAAAGGATCAGGGCACCCAAAATAGCAAAGACGACGGTTTGTGCCATAGGGCGGAACATCTTGCCCTCTACTCCTACCAAGGTAAGAATGGGAATATACACCATCAGGATGATAATCTCTCCGAAGGCGGCACTACTGCGTATTTTGGAAGCGGAATGGAATACCTCCTCATCCATTTGTGCTTGGGTAAGTCGTTGGTGGTTCTTTCGGATCGCCAAGTGGTGCATCACTGCTTCTACCACGATAACCGATCCATCTACGATAATTCCGAAATCTATCGCTCCCAAGCTCATCAGGTTGGCACTTACTCCAAAGAGGTTCATCATTCCTAAGGCAAAGAGCAAGGAGAGCGGAATGGCCGTGGCAACAATCAGTCCGGCACGCAGGTTCCCTAAGAAAAGTACTAAGATGAAGATGACAATCAGCGCCCCCTCTAAGAGGTTTTTCTCTACTGTATGGATGGCGCGTTGTACCAAGTCCGTGCGGTCTAAGAATGGCTCTATCACTACATCTTCAGGTAGGGATTGCTGTATGGTGGGCAGTTTTTCTTTGATACGACTGACTACCTCGTGGCTGTTTTCGCCCTTGAGCATCATCACTACCCCACCTACGGCATCCACCTCGCCATTATAGCTAAGGGCACCATAGCGGATGGCACTGCCCAAGCGTACCTCGGCTACATGCTTGATAAAGAGGGGAGGGGTGTGCTTGCCTACGGCTATATTGCCTATGTCTTCAAGGGAGCGAGCCATGCCTATTCCTCGGATAAAGTAGGCATTGGGGCGCTTGTCGATATAGGCACCTCCTGTATTTTGGTTGTTCTGCTCCAAAGCAGTGAAAATATCACTGACACTCACCCCCATGGCACGGAGGCGATCGGGGTCTATAACCACCTCATACTGCTTGAGTTCGCCTCCAAAGCTGTTGATTTCGGCTATTCCTTTGGTACCATAGAGTTGGCGAGCCACGATCCAGTCCTGCATGGTGCGGAGGTCTTTGGCGGAATATTTGTTTTTGCTCTGTTCCGTAGGGCGAATGATATACTGATATACCTCCCCCAGTCCGGTACTCACGGGTGAGAGTTCGGGCGAGCCTATGCCTTGAGGGATTTGCTCCTGTGCCTCCTTGAGCTTTTCATTGACTAGCTGGCGGGCAAAGTAGATGTCCATATCCTCGCTAAAGACGGCTGTGATGACCGAGAGTCCAAAGCGGGAAATACTGCGTGTTTCCTCCAGCCCAGGAATATTGGCGATGGCTTGCTCAATAGGAAAAGTAACCAGTTGCTCTACCTCTTGTGAGGCCAAAGTAGGGGTAGAGGTGATGATTTGTACTTGGTTGTTAGTAATATCTGGAACGGCATCAATGGGGAGCCTTGTAGCACTCCATACGCCCCAAAAAATAAGCATAAGGGTCATGAATCCTACAAATAGCTTATTTTTGATGCTAAATAGTATGATTTTGTCTAACATTTCTAATAAGAATTAATGATTAGTTAATGACTAATGATGGGTGAGATGACTAATGAACAATCACTTGAGATGAAGAAAGAAAAGACTATATCTTGGGAGGAGTCCAGATATTCCCATAGTAGTTCGAAGACCATACGGTCAGGGGATAGCTATAGGAGGGAATGGTTGCGGTGGCTTGAGCAATGGTTAAGGCCTCATAAGTAGTGGGCGTGCTGATTACCATTTGGCAGCAAGTGCAAATGCAGAAAGGTGAACAGCTATCCAAATGAAAATGAGAGTGTTCCCCAGTTGGGGCTGTTACAAATTCATAAGAAGCTGAAGACTCCTCACCTTCAAGCATATCCGTACAAGGCAGCCCAGTGAGTGCCAACAGATATAAGCTAAGTATGAAGGTGAAAAATCTCATATTGGGAGCAAAGATACATTTTTTTTCAATCTGACAAAATTTTTTGATTTTGTCGCATTCTACTACATAATTAAAAATAACACATCTGACACATTACCAGCTCCACGCAGACGTGCGTTGCTGCACGTCTGCGGGTGCAAAGGTAAATTTTTTTGGTTATATTGTCAAGATGTTGTACCTTTGCACCTAGAAGTTACTGAGAAAATAGGTATAATCAAATGAAATAAGAGCTATTACTAAATCATTACCTAATCTTCTTGTAATTCCTGTATCTTCTTTATTTAAAATAGATTATAAAAGTAGTTTCAATTTTGGGGCAAAAGTAATGCTTTTTTTTATTCTCAACTATTAAAGGAATGTTAAACTTTTATACAGTAACAAAAAACCAACCTCTTTCAGAATCCCACCGATTAATCACACTTCTCATTTGCTAATTTCCAAATTTGTTAATTCTCTAATTATCCCTTCTCCTTTTTCCGTCGCTACATTCCCCCTTTGAAGGGGG
>NZ_KB291524.1:58888-69751 GCF_000318315.2 Capnocytophaga sp. oral taxon 324 str. F0483
TTTTACCATTTTTTACATCGCTGTATTATACTATGAGTCAACTACTTATACACCCTTCCTATACCAATCGTTCAAGATTCGTATAAGCTTCCTATAAGCTCTCTATAAGCTAACTACATTCATCCTCACACCCTTTTTTCACCAAATACTCTCCCTCCTCTCTTCCGAACTCCTCCGAAATCTTCCGAACCCCTCAACGCTTCCACATTTGCTAATTTTTCCCCGCCTGCCGTGCTACAATTGCCTGCCGTGCTACGGTTGCCGTGTTACGACCTCCCACCTCCGAGCTTCTCAGAAACCTTTCAAATAAAAAAACTGCCCACATTACTGCAGGCAGTTTTTATATCACATCTCATTTTCTAATTATCTCATTTTCTCATTTTCTCATTTCCTAATTACCTCCACCCATCTACCATTGGTACGGGTATTGTAGCGGTTGCTGTACATTGCTTCAGCATAAGTACCTGGCAGATAATAGTGTCCCGCATACGAAGCATTCAACTTGAGCTTGATATACTTCGTTTGTTTGGCTTTCAGCGATAAGTAGAAATTCGCACGGTCGTCACGGAAATCAGTGTAGTCTATATAGCCGTTGCCATCACCTTCATCATAGTCAGTAAATCGGGTGTTTACAATCTCCCAGCCCGAAGGGATAATTTGGGTGAGTGCTACATTGTCTACTCTCTCCCCTGTGAGGTTCGTAATCTCAATAGTAGCTACAAACTGAGTGCTTTGGCGCAAATTGGTCACATCAAGTGTGTGTCCGTTGCTATCGCGGTAAGTAGTGTTAAGAGCCAATCCGTTTTGCATAGCGAGCTCTTTGCCTACAGGTAATATACCGCTGGTAACGAGGCGTACATAGAGGGTTTGGTTGCCATTGTTCTTCACCTGTAAAGTTTCATTGCCTTTGGCTGCAAGCGTCTTCTGTAGTATTGGCTCGGTAGATTTTAAGTTTTCGGTTTTGCCACTAAGGGTATAGCTTGCATTGATATTTCTACCGCTCTTGTTCTTCTGTACATATTTTGCCATTGCATAAAGCGAATAGGCTGTAGTTTGCGTGCTGAGCCAATCGTTAGTCGAGAGCTTTTCTGCAATCTCCAATGCCCAACGTCCTGCATCTTCTTTCCTACCGATAAGCAAAGCGGTTTCCATTGCCATTGCTTTATTGCGCAACACCGAGCCGTAATAGCTATCGGCATCGTCGTCTATGGAAGTGGTTTGGAAGAGCTTTTCAGCGGTTTGCTTTTGTCCGGCAAGAGCGTAGGCAGCTGCCAAAGTGCGTTTAGCGTTAGGAGTGAGCTCACTGAGTTCACGCAAGCGGTTCATAGCGCCTATGTTAGGATTTCCGGCAAGAGCCAAAGTATAGAGGCGATAGGCTTGGGCAAAATCGTTTTGATATTTACCCTCGTAACGCCATTGGCGCGCCTCATTGTTCTGATAGTCGAGCCAACGCTGTTTGCTACCTGAGGGCAATACATAACCTTTCTTTTCGGCTTCTACAAAAAACTGACCTATATACGAGGTTACCCAATCATCGGCATATTTACCTCCTTTCCAGTAGGTAAAGCCTCCATTAGAGAGTTGGTTTTCATACAATTTGCTAATGGTAGCACTTACATTGCGGTTCACCTCGTCGGCTTTTTCTTTAGAAAGGGTTACAAAGTCAGCTAAGAAAAGTTGAGGGAACGCCCCTGAGGTGAGTTGCTCGCTACAACCGTGCGGATAAGCGATAAGATAACCTAAACGCTGGGTAAGGTTCACACCTGGGAAGCTCGATACTTCTAATACAGTCTTGGCTTTTTCACCAAAGAGATTGATATTGAGAGAATGCGACTGTCCGCCTTGCAATACGGCGTTTTGTACTACATAAGTTACAGGGTTAGGGTTGTACACATCCATTTCCACCTCATAAGTCGCTTTTTCCTTACCCGAAGTAGCAATGATTTTCACCTTACCAATTCCTGTTTGCGAGGTGGTTTCAAGTTCAAAGTAAGCCATTTGCTCCCCTGTTTTATCGAAGTGCAACTGTTGGTTGCGTGTGCCTACTACTTTAAACAAACCGTTAGTCTCTACTTGTAGCGATACGTTCTTCACTTGTTTTTCCATAGCAAAAACGGTTACCGGCAACACGATTTTCTCATTAGGCACTGCTTTGCGTGGTAAGGAACCTAAAATCGATAACGGACTCACCACAGGTATATCTTTTTTCTCAGCACTACCATAGGCATTGCCCTTTACATCGCTGGCTACTACCATCACACGAGCAGAACCCATATAGTTAGGAATTTTCACGGTATGGGTATTACCTGCCCCTTTTTTCAGTTCAAACGGACCTCTAAATATCACAAAGGGTTTGAAACGGTTTGCTTTCTGTGCATCGGCACCGCCTAAATCTTCGTCTCCTCCTATACTGAACGCTTGATTGATAGTACCTCCATAAGCACCTATTACATCATCGTACACGTCCCAAGTCTTTACTCCAAGAGCAGTTTTGCTAAAGAAAGTATTCCAAGGATTAGGAGTTTTGAAGCGGGTGAGGTTTAGGAGTCCGTCTTCTACGATAGCCAAAGTGTACGTCATCGGTTTACCCGATTTTTCTCTTACCTTGATGCTCACTTTTTGGTTAGGAGTCAATCGGTCGGGCATTTGAATGACAGGATTGAGGACGGTATTCTTGTCTACCACCTTCACCGGTATCACCCCATAGAGGCGTATAGGCGCATCATTGAGCGTTTTGTTGTGCGGTTGCAAGAGGGTAACATAGAAATACACATTAGGCGTCATCTTATTGGTGATAGGTACCTCAAAAGTAGTTTCTTTATTAGCGGTCTCTACCCAATGAGTTTCGAGTACATCGTTGCCGTTTTCTACCGAGATGAGTGCGCGACCGCCTTTGTCTGACGGGAAACTAATCTTAGCTTTTTCACCTACGCTGTATTCTTTTTTGTTAGTACCCAAAGCGAGCATTACCGCTTCACTACCTTCACTGCCACGCGATTTGCCACTCCAGTCACCCCAATCAAAATAAGCAGTCGTGCCACACTTATGACCACTTTGGTCATCGGTAAGCATAATAAAATAGCGACCCCAGTCGGCATCCGGAATATTGAGTGTAAAACGTGCTTTACCACTGCTGTCGGTAGTGATGTTTTTAGTGGTGTAAATAGCATTGCTACTACTGCTATTATAGGTAGAGATATTCTGGTTCGAAGCGTCCCACCACCAGTTCCAGCCTACTTTATACACGGTTACCGATACGTCTTTATGGCTGAGTGGTTTGCCTTCTTCGCTGAGTACTACTGCATCGAAAGTGTGGTTTTGTTGGGTGTTGTAATAATCGTATTTGTTGGTTTCGGGCAAACGTAAACCTACGTACTCACTATAAGGTGAGAAAGAGGCTGTACTCACATCGGTACTGAAATCGCCACCACTTTCGTTGGCTTGGGTGAGGAAGTTCACTTTTAGCATACCAGGAGCATCTAAGTCGTTCGTTCTGAAGTAGAAATTCGCATTCCCGTTGCTATCGGTACGCCCTTCAAATACGTTCATCTCTTCGCTCTCAAACTGATAAGCGCGATTGTTGAACACGTATTTTTCATAACCTTTGAAGGCAGTTTCTAAGGGGTAGAACTTCGCTTTCACGCTCACACCTGTATTACCTGCTGGAGAGCCGTGTAACCACAACACTTGCAAGCGCACATTATCGCCCTTTTGACTGATAAGTTTACCGTTAAGGTTGTTCTCTATCTTCAAACGGTTAGGCTTAATGGTTTCAATCTTGATGCGTTTACTGAATTTCGTAGCCCCTGCCGAGATACTCACATTCCAATTGCCCGTAGGCGCATCGGAGTTGGTTTTTAGTCCAAATACATACTGGTTGGTAGGGTTGCTACTCTGCATACGCTCGGCTATCACCTTTCCGTAAGGGTCAGTAAAACGCAGTTTAATAGGCAGTTTTTCAGGGGTCTTTTGGGCAAAGTCGTTCAATATAAAGCCCACATAAATGCTATCACCGGGTCGCCATACGCCACGTTCGGTATAGATAAAGCCGTTGAGCCCTTTCTGTAAGCGCATACCATCTACATCGTATTTGCTTACCGACTGTGGTGCGCCGTCGTCTAACTTCACATAGGTAGTGAACTTGTCTTTTTTCACTTTCGCAAAATAAGCACGGCTACTGAGGTCTAAGCGCAATATTCCCTTACTATCGGTTTTGCCTTCTTGTATTTTCTGATGTTGGTAGCTGAAAACCTCTACTATTGCTCCTACTACCGGTTTGGTAGTGAGCAAGTCGTTTACTACTATGGTAAAGTTGTTCGTTTGTCCTTTCTTTACAATCACCCCAAGGTCGGAAGCAAGCACATTGGTACCCACCGTTCTGCCGTAGTAATAATTGTCTTTACAAGGACTATCCTCGTCTTCTTCCCAATAGAATTCTTCGTCGTAATCATAGTATTGAGAGTAGGTTACATCGTCGTCATTTAATGGTTTTTGTTCAAACGAAAGGTCAAGAGGTTCTTCGTTTTTAGCACCACAAGCGTAGAGTGAATAGTTTTTGGTCATTCCTAATTCTACTCGGTAAATTGCCCCTGGTTCGGGTGTAATCACCGAAGCAAGGTCGAGCGAATAAGTATTCCACTCGTTCAGCGGATAGAGCGCGCTGTCGTTCAGTTTGAGTACTTTTCGTGCAATAGGCTTGCCTACACGCTGTATATACGAGCCTCCGCCCAAATCGTTATCTTGCAAAAACTGAAAGATATTGTTCTCGAAAATGCGGTATACTGTTACATTCACCGCGCGCAAGTTGATAGTTTGGAAGTTGATTTTCAAATTCTGTGAGCTCGGTAGGATAGTACCGCTCTTAAGGAAGCGAATATCGGGTTTTTGCTGTAAGAATTTAATGTCAAAAGTTGCTTCTTTTTCCAATCGGTCGCCATAGATATTCTTGATACCTTTAGAAACGTACACCTTGTAGTCACCCTCTTTTTGTTCCTCGCGGAAGACTTTCACTACGTTGCCGTTTACGCTGTATTTCAGTGCAGTATTGGTATTGCTGAGGCTTATGAGTCCTGTAAAATCTTGTTCTTTTTCTAAGGGGTCAGAAAAGTTTACACTAAAAGCCTGGTTGGCACCGTCGGTTTTAGCGTTCAGAGCCTTGAATACCCCCTTTTGCGGAATAGTATAAGAGAAAGGTATAAGGTTTTCTTTAGGTATGTCTTTAACGTCCCATTTTATTTGAAGAGTTTGTTCTTTGTTGAGACGAGGTAAGCTGTCGAAGATAATTACAAACTTGTTATTAGTGCCTTGCGACTGGAACTTCACGCCTACTTTCTTCCCATCAAGAGTCGCTTTTAAAATCTCTTTAGCGGTTTCGTAAGGTATTTGGTCATTAGCCAAGAGTTCAGCACTAAGAAAATAATAATCACGGTTGTACGACTGTAACTCGTTTGACCTTACTCGAAACGCTTGTTGAAAAGTTTTCACTGTAAAGTTGAAAATCTCCAGTTCCTTTTTTGGTACTGCATAGAGCTTCTTCACGTAAAACGACACGCGGTACTCTGTGTTTTGAACCAAAGGTTTTTCAGGCACAAACTCTACAAGTGTAGGGTTTACGCACACCACTTTTCCTTTCACCTTAGGCGAAATTTCAAAGAGGTTAAGGTCGCTCACCTTGTCCATTTTGTCTTGCGACAAGGGTTCATTCAGTAGTATTTTTATTCCTGAGTGGGCAGAGATAAGCCCTGAGGTATACCCTGAAATATAATCTTTAAAAGCTAGTGGGTCGCTGTTGAAATTTACATTCTTCTTACAAGCGATAGCGACCAACAATGCTATCAGTACAAAGCTTATTTTTTTCATATTTTGATGACACTAATATTTTAAGGTACAAAGGTAGGAATTAATTATCAAATTAGCAAATGCTTTCTGAAAAAGCGTACCCTCTAAAAATAATACTTGTGTCGTTCACTTTAATTGCTTGTACTGTTACGACTGTTTGTGTGACTTGTACTTAATTAAAAATCTGCTCTAATATTTTAAAGGTGATGAGGTAGGTAGGCTTTACTCCCGTAGTACCCAAGCCTCCTGAGGCAAGAGTGCTACCAGTCTCCAAAGGATTGTCGGAAGCGTAGTAGGCATAACGCACTTTCACATCTTCACGTATGCTCTTGCGTATTTTTGATGCCGACTGTATGGCTTTTTGGTAATGTACACCTTCCATCTCTAAGCCTACTGCATTCCACGTAGAGTGTAGGAAGAATTTTAATATATCTTTATTTTGTAGCGAAGTTCCTAGCACAGTAATCATAGAGCCCTCAAACACTTTCAGTCCATTGCCTTCAAAGTCAGCTTTGGTAAATTCGTTGTGGAAAGGATAGTTATCTGCCGTACCTTCGAAGATGTGTGCAGTAGGAATCATCAGGTCTCCTTTCTCGCCTTCCAAGATGCCTGCCTTACCCATAATTGAGATAGAAAGCACGTCTAAGAAATAGGTCTTGCCTCCTTTGTGATAAGGTTTTAGGAGTTCATCTATGGTCTCAAAGGCTTGTTCACCAAAAGCGTAGTCCATTACAAATATCACAGGTTTTTCACCCTTTTCAAGATGATGTACTTCGTATGGTGTATCTGTAAAGTCTATTTTGGCAGTGTCAAACAGTTGCACGTCGATGTTCGTACCAGAAGTATCGTCTACCGAAATCATTCCGTGTTTATGAGCGTATTCCTTCACTTTTTTGCGCAGAGGTTCACTTTCGGGCAGACTTAGGAGCTCGAAGAGTTCTACACGTGAGCTTACTTCCACTTCTTTGGCAAGTGCTTTTTCAGCAAATAAGCTGTTCATTACGCTGTGCATATTGGCACTGATGATGTGTAACGGGCGTTCTAAGAGTCCATTTTTTAGTAATATATGCTTGATGTGTTCCGCCCATATCTCTCCGTGCAGATGATGCCCGATACGCTCGCGCAATACAGTGCTAAAGGTGATAGTGCGCTTATCGTCGTTCACGCGCTCGTTCAGAGCGAGCTTGCCTAACCAGTAAATAATGTGGATAAAGCGGTTGGGTAGGGTAGGAGTAGCTAAGGCTTTGTAAGCCCCCAGCACCTCTTCAAAAGTGCGCCCTAAAAGGTTGCCTATGTGTATAAAGGTAGCCTCACGCTCGGCAAGGGTGAGTTTATTCTTTTGTATATTGGCTTCTAATTTTGCCCAATCGTGCGAAATTTTATTGTCGTCTAACAGAATGCGGTCAGCGATTTTGTGTGACTCTATAAAAAGGAAAGTAAGGTGCGTAAGCACGTCGTAAATATCCGAACGACCACGAGTGATTTCAATATTCATCTGCTCAGGATCTATACGGTAACAATTGCGGCGACGTTTCGGTGGGATAATAGGCTTGAAGTGCGATTGTCGGTATCCCTCATCAGCAATTAGGTTGATGTATTTACACTGCTCAATCCCTTCAGGCAGACGGTCAAGTACGTAAATAAGCCCGCTCAGTTCCGATTTGCTCTCTGCAATACTGCCATAGATTTCTGGACGCAATACCAGTAGTGATTCGCGTAGTGCCTCGCCCGAGATACCCATAGGTTTATAGAAACCCCTTGAAAAGAGGTGTCTCATCGTTACATACATACGCTCTATAGCGTTCGTTGATTCCTGTGCTCTACTTTTCATATAATTCTTCTACTTTCTCATAAACCAAATCCGGCTCCCAACCGCGATACAGTAGGTAATTAGCCAGTTTAGCTTTAGCTTTATAAAGGTTCTTTTCTTTTATGGTAGCTTGTTTTTTCTCAGCCACTATCTCAAAAGTATCTATGTATTCTTCTTCGTCAATTTCTTCTAAGCCAACTTCAATATTGTAATCCGAAAGCCCTCTGGTTTTTAGTTCCCGTTCTATGCGCACGCGTCCCCATTTTTTGATGCGAAACTTCCCACGGGCAAAGCTTTTAGCAAAGCGCTCTTCGTTTAGGAAGCCGTTTTGTATCAGGTGTACCACTATATCATCAATAGCCAAAGGTATCATACCCATAGTACGCAGTTTTGTTACTACCTCGCGGTGGCAACGCTCTTGGTAAGCACAATAGGCTTCCAATCGCTCTTTTGCCTCTTGTACGGTATAGGTCTTTGCAGTAGCTTCCATTATATTTTGTAATTAATTAGGCAAAGATACAAGAAAAGCTACCAATACGGTAGCTTTCTTTTAATAATAACTTCTTTACATTCTTTTACTAACTTAATTGTGCGGGAATTAGAGCTGTGATTAGAATATAGCTGCTAAATCTTTTTTGTATTTAGAAAGTAGAGCTCTTGTTATACCATAGTTCGCTTTGGTCGAGTCTACTACTAAATAAATGAAATAACTACCATTCGCTGACACATCAATAATATGATTTTGGTCAGTAAGAACAATTATAATCTCATCTATTTTTTCTTTAGTAGCCAATCCTAATGCTTGAAGAGCATTTTGTTTAGCCTTCACTACCTCTAAGTTATAAGCAGAACCTAAGTTAGGATCAAAATTAGGATCTACTGATTCTGCGCCGTAAGAAACACCTGAACGTACTTCAGTTACTGAAACGGCGATAAAACCAGGAATGTTATTTTTTACATCCTGAATAAATTTGTCTAAAACATTTGTCATCTTTTTGAAATTTTTATTTTGTGGATTATTTAGTTAAAAAGTGAGGCATCGAGCGGATTTGAACCGCTGTAAAAGGTTTTGCAGACCTCTGCCTAGCCCCTCGGCCACGATGCCTTTTTATGTTTTGTAGTATCAGCGTGCAAAGTTACTACCTTTTTTTTAATTAGCAAGTTTTTTCTGTTTTATTTTTACACTCACCGAGGCTACGTCGCCATTAATAGGGGGATTGATTTTCGCAATTTCAAGTGTTATCTTCTGAACCTCAGAAAGCTCTTTGAATATCCTGTCTATAATGCGACCCGCTACGTGCTCTAATAATTCCGACCGTATAGCCATCTCTTCTTTTACAATCCTGTTCAAGTGTACATAGTCTACCGTGTCAGCAAGTCGGTCGCTCTTAATAGCTTTTTCAAGAGGAACTTTCACCTTCACATCCACGCGGTAATCACTCCCTATAATACCCTCTTCAGCAAGGCATCCGTGATTGGCGCGAACGCGTATGTTCTTTAAGATAATATGTTGCATTCTATATTGTTATACTACTATCGCTGTGCACATTTACAGTTACTTACTCCTTGGAATAGGTCAAGACCTAAGGTTATCACGTGAGTTCCTGAGTTGTATCTGATAAGTTCGTTTAAGTGGAGTTGGTAAGAGTATGCAAAGTACACCATTCCGCGTTTGAGCCCCGCCATAGGGCCAATGTTTAGTGGTTTGAAGATTTGGTCATTTAACGAGCGATAGTTCACCCCTACCCAATAATAATCGTCTAAATCCATCCAGCGGAATTTAAGGTTAAAATCAGTAGTAGAACGCCCGTCGCTTTCGTAGTACTGATAAAGTACTGAAGGCTCTATTTCAAAACGACTGTTCTTGTCTTTTTTATAACGGTATCCTGCGTAAACAAGGTAGTTGCGCAAAGCCTTAGGCTCTTCTTTGTAGAAACGCTCAATATCCTTGTTTAAGATGTTCAAACCAGATAGGTTTACAAACCATCTTTTATAGCGGTAAAGCACCGCTACATCAAAGTTGTGATTCACAGTAAAGCGGTCGTTAGTAACTTGTGGGTCAGGAATATTGTCGAACTTGTCGATATCAATCCTAAAAGTGTTCAAGGCATACGAAATACCAAATGAAATAAAGTGGTTGTCATAACGGTCAAGTGTAAGGTGGTGCGCAAACGTAGCTTTACCCCCCATTTGCTTGGTATTCCCGTTGCGGTCATTATAAAGCATAAGCCCCACGCCACTGCGTTCTCCTAAACGCATATCTCCCGCAAGCGATTGATAATCAGGAGCGCCCTTAACGCCTACCCATTGAGTACCTGCTGAAAGACGTATTCTCACAAAGTCCCCAATACCTGCATAGGTAGGGGCAATAAGAAATTCGCTATCTGCCAAATATTGGTTCATTTGTGGCAAGTTCAGCTCTTGCGAAAGAGCTTTCCCCCCCATAGTGCATAGTGCGAGCATTAACAATACTATTCTTTTCATTGTCGATAAAAATTTACTTAAACTATTTTCTTGCTATAAAATTACTAATTATCTCACAACACCTATATAGTAAGTAGCTATAGTGTGCAAAATTTTCAGCAAATATACTCATTATTTTTTTACTGCACTATTTTTTTACAAAAAAAATGTGCATATTTAACACATTTATATTTTTATTAACATTTTTAAAGCTGTTTTTCAGCTTTTTATATTTTTATGTTTTGTGAATAATTAACATATAAAAATAGCCTATTTATACTTTTTTATGAAGATTATAATGCTAAATATGGCTTTTGATGCGTTTTTTCATATGTGTAAAACACACCGTATCTTAATGACTCCACCTAAACAATTTTAACGTTTCAAAATGATGATTTTTTTCTATAAACCACAAAACATCTTTCCCACATCACTCTAAAATCACCCTTCCGTCATTACATTCCCCCTTTGAAGGTAGCTAGCGACGGCTGGGTATGTGCCCCACGAGAGCGAAGTATGTATAAAGGGGGAAGTTTGTCGCCTTTTCCAGCTTGTCCCCCTTCGGGGGTTCGGGGGCTTACCGAATAAATGATTCGCCACATTCCTTCTCTCCGAGGGAAGTCCGCGAGAGATTTTCATCACATTTTCTTCGTCATTCGTCTCTCGTCATTCGTCATTTCATTATTTTTTCCGTCATACTCCCCCCTAGTGCCTATGCCCTAAGGCCTATCACCTCTTCCTCTTTCTTTCGT
>NZ_KB291524.1:69771-83116 GCF_000318315.2 Capnocytophaga sp. oral taxon 324 str. F0483
AAAAACTCTCCCTCCCCTCTTCCGAACTTCTCCGTTTCTTTCCGAACCCCTCAATGCTTCCCTATTTGCTAATTTTTTCTCGCCTGCCGTGCTACGGCTGCCTGTGTGGCTCGCACCTTTGGCAAAGTTAAAAAGGTATTATTGGCATTTCCCTCATTTCCTCATTCTCTCATTTCCCTGCCCGTGCGGCTCGCACCTCATTTTCTCATTTCCAAATTTTCTAATTTCCTCATTTCCTAATGTTATTTGTATACAACCTAACACTTTTTTTCTTACCTTTGTAGCTTAATATAAAACATTCTTACTTTCTAAGTATACTAACCAATGAAAAAGCAACTTTTCTTTATCACACTCTTACTTCTTACCGCCTTTGCTTGTGCACAAAAAAAGCCTATTAAAGTGGCGTGTGTAGGCAATAGTATTACCTATGGCTATGGCATTGAAAACCGCGAACAAAACAGCTATCCTTCGGTGCTCCAACGTCAGTTAGGAAAAGGCTATGAGGTGGAAAACTTCGGTCATTCAGGAGCTACTTTGCTCAGCAAAGGGCATAAGCCTTACATTCAGCAAGAAGAATACAAAAAAGCACTTGCCTTTGCAGGAGATATTGTGGTCATTCACTTAGGTATTAACGATACCGATCCCCGCAACTGGCCTAACTACCGCGATGATTTCGTAAAAGATTATCTATCTCTCATTGCTTCTTTTAAAAAAGCGAACCCCAAAGCGCGTATCCTCATCGCTCGTATGACCCCACTCGCACATCGGCATAAGCGATTCGAATCTGGCACCCGCGATTGGCACGCCGAAATACAACAAGCCATAGAGCGCATCGCCAAACAAGCGGGCGTTCAGCTTATCGACTTTCACGAGCCTTTATATCACTTTCCTCAAATGCTCCCCGATGCGGTACACCCTAATGTTCAAGGGGCGGCTATCTTGGCACAGGTAGTCTACACTGCCATTACAGGCGATTACGGAGGTTTGCACCTCCCCGCTATCTATTCCGATAATATGGTCTTGCAACACGGCATACCTCTCACTCTGGGCGGTATCGCCAATACAGGTACTAAAATCACTGTGAAGATAGGCAAACAACAACTCACCACTACCGCCGATAGCAATGGCAAATGGCAAGTAACCTTATCGCCACTTACTGCCAAAGAAACCTATACGCTCCAAATTACAGCAGGAAAAGAAAAACGCACCTTTACCAATGTAGTAGCCGGCGAAGTATGGCTTTGCTCAGGGCAATCGAATATGGAGTTTTATATGAATCAAACTTCTATGGGCGAAAAGGATATTCCGCAAGCCGATAATCCTAATATTCGCCTGTTTGATATGAAAGAAAGGTGGCGTACCGACCCCGTAGAATGGAATGCCTCAGTATTAGATTCGCTGAACCATTTACAATATTACCGCCCTGCTCAGTGGCAAGTGTGCTCTCCTAAAACAGTAAGCCATTTTTCTGCGGTAGCTTATTACTTCGGGCGTACTCTCCAAAAAGATTTGGATATGCCTGTGGGGCTCATTTGCAATGCTGTGGGGGGCTCACCTACCGAAGCGTGGATAGACCGTCGTACTTTGGAATACAACTTCCCAAGTATTCTTTATAATTGGCGTGAAAACGATTTTATAATGGATTGGGTGCGCTCTCGTGCTTCCGAGAACATCAAAAAGTCTACGGATAAACTCCAACGTCACCCCTATGAGCCTGCTTATTTATTCGAAGCAGGAATACTCCCTTTAAACCATTATGCTATCAAAGGGGTAATATGGTATCAAGGCGAATCGAATGCGCATAACAAGGACGCTCATAGCAAGTTATTCCCCCTATTGGTGAAGAGTTGGCGCACTGAGTTTGGCAATCCACAAATGCCTTTTTACTACGTACAACTATCCAGTATCAACCGTCCGTCGTGGGGTTGGTTTAGAGACAGTCAACGTCGATTGATGAAAGACATACCACACAGCGGAATGGCAGTATCTTACGACCACGGTCATCCCACCGATGTACACCCAAAGAACAAACAACCCATAGGCGAACGCTTAGCGCAATGGGCTTTGAATGATACTTATGGCAAGACAAATATAATCCCTTCAGGACCTTTGTTCCGTTCAGCGACTTTCAGTGGGAAAGTAGCCACTGTTTCTTTTCAGTATGCACAAGGCTTGCACACCGCCGATGGCAAGCCCTTACGCGGTTTTGAACTTTCTGACGGCAATGGTATTTTCTATCCTGCTACCGCCGAAATAGTAGGTGAAGAAGTGAAAGTAACCAGCAATCAAGTCGCTACCCCTAAAGTCGTGCGCTACGGTTTTACCCCTGTTACCGACGCCAATTTAGTAAACCAAGCCAATCTCCCCGCCAGTACCTTTACAAGTGAAGAATAATGGTTAGCGGTTAACGATTAGTGATTAATATAAAGCAATCGCTTTTGCGTCGCGTTTCCCCCTCTATTTCCTAATTTCCTCATTTTCTCATTTCCTAATTCTCTAATTTTCTGCCTGTGCGGCTCGCACCTACGACTAAATAAGGCTTCCCGATATCTCATCAGGAAGCCTTCATTACTGTATAATTTAAATAGTTGCGGTGAAGAAAAATATCACCTTATGAAAAAAACCTTCTTATTTTTGGTCTTAAAATGATGTTCTTAAAAAACTCCCACAGAGGCTAAAAACAGTTTTTGTGTATCATTGTGATGAAGTTCTATCACTTATTTCTGTGGGAGACTGCCATTACTACTGATTATCTTTCACTACGTTTATTTCCACCCTACGGTTAATTTCCTTTCCGCGTTCGGTCTCATTGCTCTCAATAGGTCGTGTTTGTCCATAACCTTTGGCGTCGAGGCGTTTTTTGCTTACACCGTGGCGAGAAAGGTATTGTTTGATAGCATCGGCGCGGTCTTGAGAGAGTTTAAGATTGTGCTCAGGAGTTCCGGTGTTATCAGTATGACCTTCTACTACAAAGTTAAAATCAGGGTTCTCGTTCATAATGATAGCAATGTTATCTAAGATAAACTCAGCTTGTGGTTTCACTACCGATTTATCAGTGTCGAACAAGATAGTCTTAGCATAAAGGTTTATCTGTTTCACCACGCGTTGGGTACGAGCTTCGCGTTCTTCTGCCGTTTCCACACGAGTAATCGCTTTGTTAGCCGATACGCGTTTGCGCTCTTTCTTTACCTTAGGTTCTTTTACCTTGGTGCGTTCTACGTAGTCTACAATAGGATTCTCACGGGCAGTAAGAGGCAATTTAAGCACTACACCAGCACCCCATTGGTAGTAGTCGTGACCGGTTCCACCTCCTACGTTGTAGGCAGTGTTCACATTGGCACCTACCACATCAGTAAACCAGAAGTTCACTCCTACACCAGCGATAAACTTAAACTTGCTCTCGTTATCTACTGAGGCAACGCCTACACCCACTTGTGGATATGGGTCGAGCCAAGGCAATCCGTTCCACAAGCGGTTTAGGTGATAACGACCACGTACATCAAAAGCCCAATAACTCTTCGCATCGGTGAGTTTTGTTTCCTCTACATCGGGGAAGTAATTTTGGTCTTTCTTAATGCTTGCATAAGCAAAACCTGCTTCGGCAGTAATACCTTTTTTGATGTAGCGAGCAGCATTCACGCGGAAGCCCACATTCATATCAGGATACCCGAACCAGTCTTTTATTACACTTCTTTCAGGTACTTTAAAGTCTACGGTGCTCACGCCCGCTCCTACGAGCCAAGGGCGGTAGTTATCTTGTGCTGATAACACACCTGTGCTAAGGGTTGCTAAGGTAGCAACCATAAGTATTTTTATTCTGTTCATTCTCGTTTTGTTTTAGAAATTAGTTTGTCGTTACACGCGCTTTTCTTACATTCCTTTTATTCCCCCTTTAAACGTTTGTTCTACCCAAGGGAATTTAAGCTTCCAGTCATTCACATAAGCACTTGGCACATACAATGTTGTATTGTTACCCTCTTGCATTACCTGAGAACTCATTGAAATAGCTCCTGGTGTAGTGGAGGCTATACGCACTTCTCTTAACTCTTTAAGGAAAAGGTAACTGTCAAGACTTTTTACTTTAGTTCCCATTGTAATAGACTGTAAGGTTGTAGGAAAGGAATAATAAGAACTGTTACCACTAATCCTCTCTATTTCAGGCAAATTGATACGTTTGATTTTCGTTCCGGCAAATGCTCCATTATCTATATATTTTACTTTATCCGCCACAACAGTTACTAAGTTTTGAGAATTATAAAAAGCAAATGAACCAATATCTTCTACATTGTTAAGGTCTATCTTTGTAATAATAGGGTTGCGGTAAAGTGCGAATCCATTTGGAGAAACGTTGGGGTCATAATAACCATATGTAACCGTTTTTACTGTGTAAGGTACTTTTGGTGGATTTTGCAACATATCAAAACTGCGCTGGGTAACGTATACATTGCTAGAAAGTCCTGCTAAAACGGTACCATCATTGTTGGTACTCCAAAATTTAGTTACGCGTTTAATAGTTACCACACGGTCTTCCGCGTTGGTCTTTTTCAATCTAAAGGTAATAGGGGTTGTCTCATCGTAATGGTTTTTAGCCGTTACTTTTAATAAAGTACCTGTTTGCTTAATGGTTACCCTTTCGCCGGCACCATCTGGTTTTAAAGTAGAGGCATCGTAAGTAAAGCCTTCGGGAACCTCTATGTCTACATAGTCCTTAGCGTCTTTGGTAGTTTTGTCACCGTCAATATTCTCAATAGTAAAGGTGTTTCCTTTCCAACCTCTGTCACGTTCGCCCACTATTACAGTAAGGGTAGCAGTAATGCCTACACCATCAGCAGTTTTATCGGTGATACAAATATCGTGACTGCCTGTACTGCCGTCTTCAGCTTCAATAACAAGAGAAGGAGAGGGGTCTGTACTCTTGCTTACACTCAAATAACCCGTAGGGGCTTCATAAGTGAAGTTATCAGTCGCACCGTCAATAGTAACCGTGCGTATTTCTTTTTCTTGCATATGGATAGTGTGCGTAGCACCATTGCGGAAGAAAAAGTTGGTCTCGGTGCTAGAACGCGGTTTCTCGCCCACACCGTCATCGGCTTCTGATTTGCATCCTACTAAAGTAAGTGCTGTAAAAGCTACTAATGCAAAGATGTTTTTTCTCATATTTCTTTTCGTTTTTTAGTAAAAATTGAACATTGCAAAGTTAAGGGGGCTGTCAAGTACTTGCCAAACTTTTTAAGATTAATTTAACGCGTTTTACCTCAATGACGTACTAATGACGTAGTTTTTTAACAATTGTTAAGAAAAATGATTTATCCACGTAAAATAAGGGCTTGAAAGGGGTCTTGTTTTACTAAAAATCACTTAAAAACTCCCTAAAATTGCATTTGTAACCTATTGTTTTCTAATTATTTACTAAATCTTGTAGTACTTTTGACGTAGTACCCAAAACATACTAAAAAATTACTCTTTTATATAATTTCCATTTTTTCCTCACTTTTCAGCCCTTTTTCCTCTATTTTTCCTCATTTTCTTCCTATAATTTTCCCTCATTATTCCTCATTGTTATTTCGCAAGACGTAGCCTTGATACTATTTTTAACGTCATTTTGATATATACAACATTAATTTACAATCGTCTTTCTGTTACTGCTTCGTGAAAATCCAGCAACGCAGTTACCAATCCGTGCGCATCACATTTGTCAATTATCAATTGTCAATTATCAATTGAAAGACTGTCCGTGTAATCAGTCCGAGACTTTTAGGTCGCTTGCTATTTATTTGTTTGATTTGTAAAGATTTGTAAGGTACCTATAGTGTAAGCAACACTTTTCTTATATCGAACTCACGTTAGTTATTTTATGTCCGATAAGTCTAACCAGTAGAACGAGAGATATTAGAAGATAGTAGTTCTATAAGTTCGATTAATGTTCAATTATAATTTAATTAATCATCATCGTAGACCCACTGTAGACCCACTGTAGACCCACTGTAGAGCCACTGTAGAGCCACTGTAGAGCCACTGTAGTTTCGTTTGAAGTATATTTAAAGTCCATCAGAATTGGTTTGCATATATTCCTCCTCTCTGAAGAAGTCCGCGAGAACGGAGTATGTAATAGGGGAGAGGTTTCTCCGAGTCTCTCCGAGTTCTTCGAAGTCCTCCAAATCTCCGAAATATCTGAACAATCTGAAATCCCAGCCACCCCTCAACTCCCTAATTTTCTAATTTTCTAATTTTCTCATTTTCTCATTTTCCACCTACCCGTGCGGCTCGCACCTCATTTCCTAATTTTCTTGAGAGCTTCGGCTACTTCGTTATATGTTACGGTTTTATCTTTAAAATAAGAAGAAAGTACGCGCTTCTCCTCTTCGGTAGCCCCTAATTGGTTAAAAATGTTGTTCAAGTGCATTTTCATATGCCCCTTCTGGATTCCCAGACTAATCAGCGAGCTTACAGCCGAAAAGTTCTGTGCTAACCCTACACAAGCCACTATTTGCATTAGCTCGCGAGCGTTAGGCTTTTCAAGGATTTCAAGAGCTGTTTTTACCAAAGGGTGCAATGTAGTAAGTCCGCCCACGGTGCCCAAAGCCAAAGGGAGTTCAAGGGCAAAGAAGAAAGTATCGCCCTCTATCCACGCAGCCGATAAGCTCTTGTACTGCCCGCTACGAGCAGCATAAGCGTGCGCACCAGCTTCTATGGCACGAAAATCATTACCCGTAGCCAAAATAACCGAGTCAATACCGTTCATTATACCTTTGTTGTGAGTGGTAGCACGGTATACATCAGCATTGGCAATAGCGAGTGCTTGCACAAATTTCTTCGCAGCTTCAGCTCCTTTTAAGTGAGCAATCTCCAATTCCTCAATAGGGCATTGCACTTTTGCGCGCACCAAACAGTTAGGCACATAGTTCGAGAGTATCGGCATTACGATTTCATACTTATCACCGATAGAGGCGTCCCGTTCTGCTTCTTCTCTAAACGTCTGTGCAAAGGATTCTAAGCACGAATTGATGAAGTTCGCACCCATAGCGTCTAAGGTTTCAAAAGTAGCCGAAAGCTGATAATAGTGTGCCAAAGCATCGGTTTTGTCCACTAAGGTAAGAGAAGTAATACCGCCCCCGCGTTTTTCCATATTGGCAGTAATGGGTTGCGCTTTAGCGAGCATCAAGGGTTGTATGTGGTTGAAGAAGTTTTCTAAATTAGTTTTTTCACCGTAGAAGAAGAAATGTACGTGCCCTGTTTTTTCGGTAGAAAGCACTTCGGTATGAAAACCACCACGGCTTTGCCAGAATTTAGCCGCCCTGCTAGCAGCTGCCACCACCGAACTCTCTTCAATAGCCATAGGTACAGTATAAGTGCGCCCGTTGATGAGAAAGTTAGGCGCTACCGCAAAGGGCAGATAGTAGTTAGAGACTGTATTTTCAATAAACTCGTCGTGCAGTTTCTGAAGGTCAGTATCAGCGTTGTGGTACTTTTCAAAAAAAGAAGCAGCATTCTCTATATTAGGGAAATAAGTATCGCAAAGCCACGCAATCTTTTGGGCTTTGGTAAGTTTAGAAAAACCGTCTATCTGTTTCATCAGTTGTTAAGTATTAGAGTTCAGCTTTTAGTTTGGGAGGCAAAGGTAATAATAATTAATATATTCGCAAGTTTGTTCATTTACAAAATATTTTGTATCTTTGTACTTTAAATAACAAAAATCAGTATAGAATGAAAAGAACAAAACTATTTTTAGCTGTAATGTTATTCAGCAGTATAGCGATGTTACAGGCACAGGTAAAGCCAGGTTTAGAAGTGAAAATAGGAGGCAATATAGCAGGACTTTATTACGCCGATTCTTCTAATAGTGATAGAACTTTTACCCCAGGTTTTCATACAGGGGCGTTGTTCAGTTTGAACTTCCCTACTGGACTCGCTCTTGAAACAGGTTTAATGCTCAACACCAAAGGGCAAGCCTATGAGTATAAATATAAAGAAGGTAAAGAAAAACAAATCAGTGAGTTGCATTACACTTATGGTTACTTAGAGATGCCTTTTTATGTAGGCTATAAACTTAAACTCAGGAATGTAAAACTCGTTTGGAAAGCAGGTCCTTATGTAGCAGCAGCTTTGTGGGGCAATAGTCGTGAAGAATGGGCTTACTACAAGAAAGATAAGTTAAAGGACTATAAAGTAACCAATCGCCATTCCCTCAGCATAGGTAATCGTTCTTCTGATGATTTACGCCCTTTTGATGCAGGATTAAACTTAGCCACAGGCGTAGAAATTAAACGATTTACAGCAGGCATTCAGTACGGTATTGGTTTCAGCGATGTGCTCCCTAACCGTTCTGAGAGTACCTCAAACCAAGTGTTTAGCCTTTCAGTAGGATATAGAATATTTTAAATAGGAAAGTATAGTATAAAATAAAAAACAAAAGCCTCAGCATTACGCTGAGGCTTTTGCAATTCCTAATCCTTAAAAATATGAAAAATTTCCTCTATGAAGAAGATCTCGTGGTACCTCCAGGAATCGAACCAGGGACACAAGGATTTTCAGTCCTTTGCTCTACCAACTGAGCTAAGGTACCTTCTTTCATTACGGGTGCAAAAGTAATACTATTTTCGAAACTTGCAAAATATTTAGTGATTATTTTCTAAGTTTTTTCACTACTTTTTTTCAATACTTTGACATTCAGAATAATTATTAAAGAGTTTTTGTGTAAAATTCTCTGCTTTTTTAGCTAATGAACCTTTCGTTATTTACTAATCTGCCAATTTATTTAGGTAGAGTTGTATTACATTTTCTAAACCTAAATAGAGTGCTTCACAAATAAGTGCGTGCCCTATGGATACTTCCGATAAATTAGGAATATTATCTTTGAAGTACTTCACATTGTCGAGATTCAAATCGTGTCCTGCATTGAGTCCTAATCCTACTTTTTGTGCTTCTAAGGCTGCTTTTATATAAGGGGCTATCTGGGTTCTATCGCCGCGAGCATACTCACGCGCATACCTCTCAGTATAAAGCTCCACACGGTCAGCTCCTGTGGTAGCGGCAGCCGTTACTATTGCTTCCATTGGGTCTACAAAAAGAGAGGTGCGAATGCCGTTGCGCTTAAATTCGGTAACTACTTCGGTTAAGAAACTTTTGTGTTTAACAGTATCCCAACCCGCATTAGAGGTAATAGCATCTTCGGCATCAGGAACAAGAGTTACTTGGGTAGGTTTTACTTGTAACACTAAATCTATAAACTTAGGGATAGGGTTGCCCTCAATATTGTACTCGGTGGTTACTACTTTTAGCAAATCGAAGGCATCTTGGTAGCGGATATGACGTTCATCGGGGCGAGGGTGAATAGTGATACCTTCGGCACCAAACTGTTGTACATCTTTGGCTACTTGTAACAAATCGGGGATATTGCCTCCACGGGCATTGCGCAAGGTGGCAATCTTATTGATGTTTACACTTAGTTTTGTCATTGTTTTTTTTTATTATAAGCTGTCTTGAGGTTGAGGTTGTGTCTCTTCCTCTTCTACTTCTTTACGAAGAATAGAATCTTTTTTGGTAGGAGTTGTCCTGTAAGCCTTAGGGTTGTATTTAGGGTCGGAGATGTTAAAGCTGGTAGTATCTTTGTCTTGTTGAGGTTTGATATTGCCTACAAGCACCTTTTTCAGTGAAGCGAGATACTCATCATTACTTTGTATTTTACCTTCTAAGGAATCTACCCTAAAGAGCAAGTTTAAAGTCTCGCGTTTGTTTTCTACGGCAGTATACCCTAAGATATACTGACGCAAAGGTGAATAGATAATCAGCACGGTGGTGAGCGTAATGAGCACAAAGGCAAACAAGGAACCAAACACAAAGATATTAAGACGACTCAAGCGGAAGGAGGTTTTCTCCTCATAAGTACTGTCGTCCATTACTACCAAGCGGTATTTACTGAGCCACTTGCGTTTCCAATATTCTTTTCTCGATTCTTTATTCGTTGCCATTATACTGATTAGTTATTCCACACTGATTACCTTTTCTATTTGAGGTACAAACTCTTTGATAGTCATTTCCACTCCGCTTTTAAGTGTGAGTTGGTTTACTGAACAGTTAGTGCAAGTACCTTCTAATCGCACTTTTACGATTTTGCCATCTTCGATATCCACTAAAGAAATATCTCCCCCATCGTTTTGCAAATAGGGACGTATCTTATCTAAAGCTTTTATTACTTCTTGTTTAAGTTCTTCTGGGTTCATTGATATTAGGTGTTAAGAGTTAAAAGATAAAAGGTAAAAGGGTAAGTATAACTCTTTTGGTTTCTTGTTACTTACTACCGCACCCTGCCATATTGGTAATCTTGATAGCCTCAGAGGGTGGTAGGGTTTCGTTGCGAGCGACTACATTCTTCACCACTTCTTGCGCTAAGGAACGGAAGGCTTTTGCTTGCGGACTGCCTTCTTGTAACGCTATGGGTTGCCCTGTATCGCCTGCCTCACGAACGGCTTGTACTAAGGGTATTTCGCCTAAGAAAGGCACTTTTAGTTCTCCTGCCAAGTGTTTAGCTCCTTCTTTACCAAAGATATAATACTTGTTGTTCGGTAATTCCTCAGGGGTAAAGTAAGCCATATTTTCTACGATACCCAACACAGGCACATTGATATTTTCTTGTCCGAACATTGCTACCGCACGACGAGCATCGGCAAGGGCGACGGGCTGTGGAGTGCTCACTACTACTGCCCCTGTGATAGGTAAGGCTTGCATAATGCTCAGGTGAATGTCGCCTGTACCTGGGGGAAGGTCGATGAGGAGAAAATCTAATTCGCCCCAATAAGCCTCGAAAATGAGCTGGTTAAGGGCTTTGGCTGCCATAGGACCTCTCCATATCACTGCTTGATTGGCATTGGTAAAGAACCCAATTGAGAGTATTTTTACCCCGTAGTTTTCGATGGGCTGAATAAACGATTTATCCTCAATGGTTACTGAACGCGGACGCTCGGTGGCTACATCGAACATCATAGGGATAGAGGGACCATATACATCGGCATCGAGTACACCTACTTTGAAGCCCATTTTGGCAAGTGCTGCTGCTAAGTTGGCTGTAACAGTACTCTTTCCTACGCCTCCTTTGCCTGAGGCAACGGCTATGATATTCTGAATACCTGGAATAGGTTTCCCTTTGATTTCAGTAACTTCGGGGGCGATTACTTTTACATTTACCACTACTTTGGCTTTCTCGTTTACTTCGCCGTGAATGGCTTTCATCACCTCTACTTCGGTGCGTTTTTTGGCTTGCAGACTGGGGTTGTTTATTACTACATCTACTACCACTTCATCACCAAAAACTACTATATTTTGTACAGCACCACTATCTACCATATTTTTTCCTTCACCAGGAGTGGTAATCTTGCGGAGCGCTTCTAATACGTCTTTTTTTTGAATAATCATCTTTTTAAGTTATGAAAGCGAATCAAGGGTTGGATAAACTTACTGATTATAAACATCCCCCTGCCCCCTTCAAAGGGGGAAACGCGACGTAAAAGCAACAACGTGCTGTTAATCAATAATTATTATTTTTCAACTCTTGATTCATATTATGAGTTAAGAGTTAATAGTTAAAAGTTTTGCAAAGGTAGAACTTTAAAATGAGAAAAGCAAATTTAAAGAATTGTTTGTAGTGCGAAGAAGCGAAATTAAAGATAAGAGAAAGTATAGCTTGCGTTATAGAAATTAAACAAAAATCAGAATAAAATCAACACTGTACCTTGTGAAATGGTTATAAGGCTTCAACTTTGCCAAAGGTGCGAGTCGCACAGGCAAAAACTTTGGCTAAGTGTATGATAAGTAAAAAGGGGAAGACCTAAAATAGTAGTCTTCCCCTTTCTTAGAATGAGAGTATTAATTTTCTATTTTTTAGTTTTTTTCTCTAAGAGGGGTATATATTTGCCATAACCTTCTTTTTCCATATCGTCTTTGGGGATAAAGCGCAATGAGGCACTGTTGATACAATAGCGCAAGCCTCCTTTATCCTTAGGTCCATCGTTAAAAACGTGACCGAGATGTGCGTTGCCTAACTTACTGCGCACTTCGGTACGAGTCATATTATGAGATTTATCGGTTTTTTCTTCTATGAGTTTTTTATCAATAGGTTTAGAGAAACTTGGCCAGCCACAGCCTGATTCGAACTTATCGGTAGAGATAAATAGAGGTTCGCCGGTGGTAATATCCACATAAATACCTTCGCGGAACTCGTTGTAATAGGCATTGGCAAATGGGCGCTCGGTAGCACTTTCTTGGGTAACGGCGTATTGCTCGGGGGTGAGTTGCTTACGAAGGTCGGCTTGGGAAGGCTTTTTAAAGCCTTTCTGTTTAGCTGGATTGGCTTTGCGGGCTATTTCAAACAAGGCTGGTGAAATATGGCAATAGCCTTGCGGATTCTTATCTAAATACGCCTGATGATATTCTTCGGCTTTATAAAAGTTCTTTAAAGGGAGCACTTCTACTACTATGGGTTTACTGTATTGAGTGGCAAGTGTGGCAATAGCTTTGTCGATAAGCGGTTTTTCGGTTTCGTTTACGTAATAGATGCCTGTGCGGTATTGCGTGCCACGGTCGTTGCCTTGTTTGTTGAGAGAAGTGGGGTCGATGATTTTGAAATAGAGGTCGAGCAGTTGGTTGAGGTCGATGAGTTGAGGGTTGTAGGTTACTTTTACGGTTTCGGCAAAACCTGTATTGCCTGTACTTACTTGTTCGTAACTGGGAGCTTTGGAGAGTTTACCATTGGCATAGCCTACTTCGGTGGCGAGTACTCCGCGAATTTGTTTAAAGAAGTGTTCGGTGCCCCAGAAGCAACCTCCTGCAAAATAGATGTCAGTAGATTTTGATTTGTTTGTTTTTTTCATTTCTGCTTGTTGATGAGTTGAATTTTCGTCGTTAGTGATAAGTGAGGATGTTCTTTGGCTATTGCCGTTAGCACACCCCATTGTGAAGACCGTTGTCATTAAAGTAAAAAAAAGGATTTTCATTAGTGATTAGTTTTTAATTAATTAGTTTATGAGTTTTTGTTTTGGTGTGTAACTTCAAAAATAATGCCAGATTAATTAGTAAATTAGCAAATGAGCAAATGAGGAAATGAGAGAATGAGTAAATTAGTAAATTGGGTGCGAGTTACAAGCTTGCACCAGAGGAGATTAACATTGCCAAAGGTGTGAGTCGCACGAGCAGTGTGAGCCACACGGGCAAAAATTTTGGCAAAGTGTATATCCCTAAAAGTGATACCTCTGAACTATCGAAAGAAAGTGGAAAAGTTCGGAAGAGAGTTGAGTGAGATTTTGGTGAAAAAAGGTTATGAGGAGGGTGGGGTTAGCTTATAGGAAGCTTATAC
>NZ_KB291524.1:83136-86436 GCF_000318315.2 Capnocytophaga sp. oral taxon 324 str. F0483
AAAAACAGGGTTTCGAGGCGAAAGAAAAGGGAACAGGCACTAGGCCTTAGGCCACAGGCACTAGGAGGGAGTATGACGGAAAATCAAAGGAAACCTCCTCCTTTACACATACCCAGCTGTCCCTGCCTACCTTCAAAAGGGGGATTAGTGACAGGAAAGATAAAGGAGAGGTGGTGGAAAGGTGTTTTTTACTGGAATTTTACAAAAAAGTCGTACAGGTTATCGGTTTCGGAAAGGTTGAGTTTTTTGCGGATACGGTAACGGGCGGTTTCAACCCCACGAATGGATACACCTTGCATAGTGGCGATTTCTTTGGTTGTGTAATTAAGCCTTATCAGTACGCAAATGCGCAAATCGGTGGTGGTGAGTGAAGGGAAACGCTCTTTGAGATTCTTGAAGAAGTTCTTGTGAATCATATCGAAGTTTTCTTGGAATACTGCCCATTGGTCTTCTTCTGAGATATTCTCGCGGATATGTTGCAAAATAAGATGACTTTTGGCTTTACTTACTTTCTGGTTGTCCATTAGTTGTTCGAGCTCTACTATGAGATTGGTAAGGAACTCGTCGCGCCTGATGTTTAGCATAGTGGCTTCGGCAAGAGCCTTACTCTTGTACTCTAACTGGTTGGCGAGCATTTGGTTTTGGAGTTTAGTTACTTCTTGTTCGCGTGACTCGAGCAGGCGTTGGCGACGTATTCTTTCACGCAAGAAGGAACGCTCTTTTTTCTTCATTTTATAACGGAAGTAGATAGCTGTTGCTACGATACTTACCCCGATGAAGCTGACGAAATACAATATATAAGCCCAAAGGCTTTTATACCAAGGGGTAGTGATTTGAAACGGGAGGGAATAGAGGGAGAGCTCTTTGTTTAGTTCGTTGAGCACTTTTACCTTGAGCCTGTATTTACCAGGGGGGAGATTTTGATAGCTGATGCTAAAATCGGGGTCGGCTTGTGTCCACCGCTTGTCATATCCTTCTAAGACGTACCACAGTTGGTAATGTTCTTTACTAAAATTGGGATACTGAAATTGGAACACTAAATTGTTTTTGGCGTAAGGGAAAGAAGGATTGTCGGTAATTTCTTCCAAAAGATATTGGTCGGTATTGCGGTCGTAGGAGCGGAGGCTTTTTAGGCTGAGATTATAGGGGTAGGTGGTTTGAGGGGCATTATCAGTATAACGGGCGATACTACCGTCTAAACAAAAGAAAGAAGCACCATCGGAGGAAACGAATACTGAGGCACGGTCTTCGGTGGTGGGGTGTTGGAGCTCATCGAAAGCAATCTTTTCGGTTATTTTGTATTGACCATCGGCAAAGGAAACTAAAAAGTAATCGGTGGCAGTGATAAACCAGAACCGATTATCGTTTATGGGTACTATATTGCGGGTTTTGGTGAGCTGAGGGAGTTGTTCATTGAGGATAGTATAAGGTACAATTTCTTCTTTATCTTCGTTGTAGTAGTAGAATTGAGAGCCGTCGGCAAAGACTACTTTTCCGCGTATTTTGAGGAGGCGAAGGGCTTCTTTGGTTTTAGGTTTACTGAACACAGCTTTGTGTTTCACCTTTTTTAGGTCTTCGGTAAGTGAAAGTTTGCAGACGCCTTTATAGATGTGATTTGTCCAGATGTTGCCCATAGGGTCTATTTCGATGCGATAAGTAAGGTCGAAGAAGCCATCGACGATATGTGAGGGCTCCCACCTGCCAGCTTTATTTCTCTTGTAAATAGTAAGTACAGAATACGAAGAGCCGACGAGCACCTCCTGACCGTGAATCGTTCCTTTCTTTAAATCCATACCTCCGACGCCTACATTGCTGAGGGGACGTAATTGGTCACCTACGAGTTCGGAGACTCCTTTGTTATGTCCTACAAATAACTGGTGGTCGAACTGCTTTACAAACCACACTTGGCTTGAGAAGTTGGGCAGTTTGTTGAGTTTCCCGTTAGTAAGAGAAAAGACTCCTTTATTAGAGGCTAAGTAATAAGAGTTGCCTTGCTCAGCCATATCGCTGATGAGCTCTACATCGCCATTTAAATTTAAGAAGCGGAGTTTGCTAGGGATTTCAATCATAGCAATACCGTTGTCTAAGGCTACCCAGAGGTTGTGCTGGATATCTTCATAAAGCCCGAGTACGGTGTTATTGTTCAGTCCGTTTTTCTTGTGGATATGCCACAGGAGTTTACCTGTGCTGACATTGATAGCATACAAACCTTCGGAAAGGCTTCCTAAGATGAGGTTACCTTCATCGGTAATGAGCGCACGGTTCAGCCTAATGGAGGGTAATAGGGTGTCGATATCGGTAGTGAACTTGCGCAACTGGTCGGTTTGAGGATTGAAAAAGAACAAGCCGTTCTTGTCGGTTACCAGAAGGAGTTCTTTTTGATAGGGGATAGTAGCGATTACCAATCCTCCTAAGCTGTTAGTAGAGAGTTTTTGGTGGAGGCGATGCTGAGGGTCGATGGTATAAAAGTCGGCATTTACACCTTGCATATAGAGGGTATTGCTGTCGGAGAACATTGCAAAAGGGGCGGGTTTAGGGCTGAAAGCGCGTACTTGGTTGCCGTCGAACACAAAATAGGAGGAGAAAGTTTGGAAGTAAATTTTATCTTGATGCTTGAATATGCGCCAGACTTCATCGTTGTGAAAGCGGTAATCTTTGAGTTGGTCTTTTAGAGAAGTGTAGACCAATTGGTTTTGAGCATTGCGCTGGAAGTAGCCAAACTCTTCGAAAGAGCCTACATAGACGCGCAGTTTGGAATCGTTATTATCGGCAAGAACAGAACGGGCTATTTTTTTCTGGGGCAGGTAGTGGAGTTGCCATACCTGTCCGTCGAAAGTAAGTAGCCCTTGGTTATTAGCCACGTAGAGGACGCCCGTTTTGCATTGGCTTATTTGCCAATTTTGCAAGCCTGCCTTGTATTGAGTTTGAGAGTAGTTATAGATAGGTGGGACAAAGGGCAAGTCCTGATTTTGGGCTGTTGTGGTGGGGAAATGCCCCAAAAGAATGATAAGTAAGATGATGAAGTGCTTCATATCTATCGCACAATAGTGAGCGGCAAAGGTACGAAAAAAAATTAAATAAGGTGCATTAGATAGGTAAAAGATATGAGGGAAATTAGAAAATGAGGAAATGAGGAAATGAGAGAATAAAAGAAAAATCAATTAAAAAAATGAATAATTTAGGTGTGAGTAAAAAGTAGTGATGGCTATTAAGGTGAAAGACAAGGTTTGTCAGGAGGTAGAGCGGGGGTAAGATAAAGGTAGGGTGAACGATGAGTGGCTCTACAGTGGCTCTACAGTG
>NZ_KB291524.1:86456-88845 GCF_000318315.2 Capnocytophaga sp. oral taxon 324 str. F0483
GTGGGTCTACAGTGGCTCTACAGTGGCTCTACAATAATGATTAATCAAATTATAATTGAAGATTAATTGAGCTTATAGTGCTACTATTTGCTAATATCATTGGCAACTGGTTAGATTTGTCGGACATAAAATAACTAAGTGAGTTCGATGAAAGAAAAGTGTAGCTTACGCTACAGAAATCTTACAATTTTTTACAAATCAAACAAATAGGCAACAAGTTGCCTTTATACACATACTCTGCTATGCCAGCTCGCAAACTACACACAGATTACACGGATTGCACGGATAGTCTTTCAATTGACAATTGACAAATGTGAAGCGCACGGATTGGCAACTTCGTTGCTGGATTTCGCGGATTATAATACAAATACAATTGTAAATCAGTATTGTATATATTGAACAGATATTATAGTCAAACAAAAATAGATTACGACTCAATAGGCTTGTTTTTAGAGGGCGATTTGCAAATCGCCCCTACAAAATATACTGAAAAAGCGACTGATTATCAGTGTATCAATTTTACTAAGGGTCGTAGCACGACGAGGTGAGAGCTACACGAGCAGGTGGAAAATTAGAGAATTAGAAAATGAGGGTGTGTAGTTAATCGGAGTTCTCAGAAAATCTCGGAGAGGCTCAGGACATCACTGATGACTAAAAACTAAGTACTAAATTTTGCTAATTTACAAATTAGTTATTATCTTTGTCGCCAGATTACTAATGGAGAGAATTGCCTTAATAGGGTGAATTGCCTCACATACTCAGCTGTGCCAGCTCGTTGACTTTGCCCCTATGACATAACACAAAACTTGATTTATATTAATAACTAAAAACAATGAAAACATTACGTACTTACAGCGATTTTAAAGATATCGTTTTTGATAAGAAAGAAGTGGCTATTAGCAAAGAAGCTAAAGCCCTCATTGAAGAGAGTTACGCTTTCTTAAAAGACTTTGCAGAGAACAAAATCATTTATGGCGTGAATACGGGCTTTGGACCGATGGCGCAATATCGCATTGAAAAAGAAGACCAATTGCAGTTGCAATACAACCTTATCCGCAGTCATAGTTCGGGCTTAGGGGAGGTGTTTGATGAAGAAACCGTGCGTGCGGCTATATTGTGTAGACTTACGAGCTTGTCGTTAGGCAAGTCGGGGGTGCATATAGAGGCAATTGAACTGATGCGCGACCTATTGAACTACCGCATTACCCCGCTTATTTTCCAACACGGAGGCGTGGGAGCTAGTGGCGACCTTGTGCAGTTAGCCCATCTCGCCTTAGTGCTCATAGGCGAAGGAGAAGTGTTCTACAAAGGCGCGCGCAGACCTACGGCAGAAGTATTTGCCGAAGTGGGACTCAAACCACTACAAATACACTTGCGCGAAGGACTTTCGCTGATGAACGGCACGTCGGTAATGACGGGCTTGGCAGGGGTGAATGTGTATTACGCACAAAAGCTATTGGTTTGGACAGTGAAGTTCACAACGGCTATCAACGAGCTAGTACAGACTTATGACGACCATTTTTCATCTGAATTAAACAACGCCAAACAACATACTGGGCAAAAAGAAATCGCCCGAATGATGCGCGACTTCTTGCACGACAGCAAACGCACCCGCAAGCGTGCAGAACATCTTTACAAAGGGCAACACAACGAAACTGTATTTAAAGAAAAGGTGCAAGAATACTACTCCTTACGCTGTGTGCCACAGATACTCGGGGCTGTATACGACACTGTTGCGCATACTGAGCGCATCGTAGAAGAGGAACTGAACTCGGCTAACGACAACCCAATAGTAGATGTGCCTACCCAACAGGTATATCACGGGGGTAACTTCCACGGCGATTATATATCTCTTGAAATGGACAAGCTTAAACTGGTAGTTACCCGTATGACAATGCTTGCTGAGCGACAGCTCAACTACCTATTGAACCCTAAAATTAACGAGCTATTGCCACCATTTGTGAATGCGGGCAAGCTGGGCTTTAACTTCGGTATGCAAGGGGTACAGTTTACCGCTACTTCTACCACTGCCGAAAACCAAACCCTCTCTACCTCGATGTATGTGCATAGTATCCCGAACAATAACGATAATCAGGATATAGTGAGTATGGGTACCAATGCGGCGACCCTTACCCATAAAGTGATAGACAACGCTTTTCAGGTGCTTGCTATTGAGGCTATCACCATTGCGCAGGCTATTGATATCTTGGTCTGTTATGACGAGCTTTCGAGCACTACAAAAGAATGGTATAGGGAAATAAGAGAGATTATACCGTTCTTTAAGGAAGATTTGGTGTTTTATACTTACTTGAAGGAAACTACATCGTGGTTGAAGAAATAGAATGTTTTTCAACTTTGCCAAAGTTTGTAACCAAAACTGTAAGGAAGA
>NZ_KB291525.1:0-305 GCF_000318315.2 Capnocytophaga sp. oral taxon 324 str. F0483
GGCACTAGGCCTTAGGACATAGGCACTAGGGGGGGAGTATGATGGGAAAAGAAATTAGCAAATTAGAAAATTTGGAAATTAGTAAATTTATAGGAGAAGTTTAATGGAAGTGTGGTGGCAGAAAGGTAGTGCGAGCCACACAGGCAGGAGTAAGGTTGTAGCACGACGGTCGATTTATTACCATTAACTTTGCCAAAGGTGCGAGCCGCACAGGCAAAAACTTTGGCAAAGTGTTATGACGCATAGGCACTAGGAGTAACATCCCCCCTATTCACATACTCCGCTCTCGCGGTGCACATACCCAG
>NZ_KB291525.1:325-29591 GCF_000318315.2 Capnocytophaga sp. oral taxon 324 str. F0483
ACATACTCCGCTCTCGCGGTGCACATACCCAGCTATTGCTGGCTACCTTCGAAGGGGGAATGTAGAGACGAAAAAGGGAAAGTAATGTGTGCTCGTAGCACGATGGGCGGGTAGAAATTTGGCAAAGTGTAGGGCAAAAAAAATCGCAAACCAATTCTGATAGGCTATAAAATAGGTTTGTTGTGATGTTCTAATTGTTCTACACGTTCGGTTAGGAACTGAACATTGGCTTCTAAATCGGCAATTTTTTGATACTCAGGGATAGGGTCGAGGAACTCGAAAGAGAGGTGCATTTTACATTCCCATACTTCTTTAATATCTTCAGCTCTAACGGTAATATGCGGGTAGTCGCGATTATCGGATTTGCAATACAGACTACCATATTTTCTTATTTTGTTTAAAACACGTTTTACAATCACTCCGTCGCGCTCTGTAACTACTACGCACACCCTGTTATCTGATAGCCACTCCCAATTTTCGACGAATTGCCCTACCACATAACTGCCGTCTTGCAGGGTGGGAAACATCGAGAGTCCGTTTACTTGAAACATTCTGAAAGTGCCGTTTCGCATTTCGGGGAGGTTGTACATAGGGAGTTCTTTTATGTATTCGGGGTCTTCATAACCATTGAGATAGCCGGCTTGAGCGTATATAGGCACTAAGGGTATGGGGTTAAAAAGTTCGTCTTCTTCAACCACTACCACCTTGGGAGTTAAATCTCTTCCTTCTACTTTTAAAGGTTTGATAATTTCTACACGAGGAGTTTCGACAATCTCCTTGTTTTTTAACATAGAGCCTTTACCTGTGAGTAACCATTCGTAATTTACTTCGAAAGTAGTAACAATTTTTTCTAAAACATTAAATTTAGGTTCTGTTCCAGCTATGTAATTTCTAATATTTGCTTCATTAACCCCTAATTTATTTGCAAAATCACTATTATTACCGTTGGAAAAATGGTCTACCAGTTCTTTTATACGAAAATTAATTGTACTCATAATCAATAATTTAAAAAATAATACGAAAAATAATTCGAAAAAAATTTGCGTATGTCGAAAATTTATTCGAATTTTGCACCGTAAAACAAAATGAATAAAATAATGAGCAAAAGTACAAAAATTTTATGGATAATCGACCTTATGGTAGTAGAAAAATTATTGTTGAGGGGAGGTTAGTTAAAAAATGTAGGACAGGAGGGAATTAGCAAATTAGCAAATTAGCAGATTTGGAAATTAGAAATTAAAAACAAATTAGTTTCAGAATAAAAAAATCAGGGCTTCGCCCTGTAGAGTAGCAATTTAAGGTAAGAAAACGTAAAAAGTTTAAGAGATTATTAAAAAGAAATCCTGTAAAGTCGGCAAGTTAGTATTGCTGAGAATGTGACGATTGATTATTAGAATTACAAATTGAATTAATATTAAAAATTAAAAATAATGAGAATACATTTAAATGAAGTCAGTGACTATGAGTATGTACAGCGCAAGCTCCGAGAGCAAGCGGTTGTGTTGTTAGAAAAAGCCAAAAGTTATCATCAGCCTGTGCGCTATTTGCCCAGAAGAGTTAGTGGGCATAAGGTGAACTGGTGGAGTGAGCTGAAAAAATATGGACGGCTTGTAGTGAATAGGCAATAGGCCTCAGGCCTTAGGCATTAGGAAAAGTGATGCAAAAGTGAATAGTGAATAGTAAAGTGAAAAAATAACAAATAACAAAAAAATTACAATGAATAGATTTTTAGAATACACCCAAGCACTTGCTCTTGATAGTTTTTTGCAGGTGCTTACTTTTGAGGAACGACTACAAACCTCACAATACCGCGCGGGACGTACGAACGAGGTACCTGCTCGCGTGCAAGAACTACAAACGTGGGTGGAACAGAACGGTTGGCGTGCCCCCATCTTTAAATATGACGAAGAGCGACACCTGCTTTGGCTGGACGAGCAAAGGGAGTGGCAACCAGTAAGAAAGCACCCACTTTATAAGGTAAAAGATAAAGCCAGCGAGGGCTCACAGCTGGGTATGTGAGTAAAGGTAAAGCCAGCAATGGGCTAAAGGTAGGGTAGGGGGGAGAATTTTAGAATTAGTAATACCAACCAAGGGTTGGATTAACAAATTGATTATGAACCTCTCTCTATTTACATTTAAAATTAACGATTAAAAAACAATACAAAAATGGCAAGAACAAAAAGAATAATCCCTACTGGGGTAACTAAAACACAAATGGAGAATGCTTTTTCTACTTATGCAAAGGCAGAGGCGCGAATGACTAAAATAAATGCGTTGATAGAGAAGCAAATTGCAACTATACGCAATAAATACACGAATGAATTGGCGACTCTTAAAGAAATAAAAGATACCAATTTTGATGTGTTACAAGCCTATGCATTAGCAAATAAAGACAGTTTATTTATCAAGAAGAAATCACTTGACAGTTTGCACGGTACCATAGGGTTCCGCACAGGTACGCCGAAACTGAAAACGCTAAAAGGTTTTACGTGGAATACAGTAACAAACCTGCTGAAAGAATTTTTGCCTGCTTATGTGCGCATAGCCGAAGAACCAGCAAAAGATAAGCTACTTGCCGAACGCAACAATGAGCAAATAGCTGACTTCTTTCCAAAAATAGGAGTAGTGGTGACTCAGGATGAGACTTTTTTTGTGGAAGTGAAGGGGGAGCTTAGGTAATAGGCCCCAGGCCTTAGGCAATAAGGTGTGAGATGCAAAGGTGAAAAAAAAAACTTTGGTAGAGTTATTCTTGACTCTACCAAAGTTGACAAAAAGTTTAACATTTAAAAAATGAAACATATGAAATGTGATAATACACAACAGCGCAAAGAACGCTTGCAAAAACGCAATGAAAAAGTGCGTCAACTTTTTGAAGAACTGAGTGCCAAGCACCCTCAGTGGAAGGTAGATGCTCTTGTAGAGGAGGTAGCGAACATTATGTTTTTATCACCTCGTACAATTGTAGCAATACTTTCTTTTCAGGGTGGTTATGCCGAAAGATAGTCCCCACAAAGGGGGAGCTATTACTCTATCAGCAGAGAGCCCTGAGGGGTAAGAGTTACGTTTTTTACGGGTATACCGTCGTACTCCAATTGCTTTTTTACCTCAATAAGCATTTCGGTATAAAGGTCGTCGGCGAGCATTTGGGCAATACCCACCCCCACTTCGGGGTGCTCTTTCCACTGTCCTTTTTCGGCAGTAAGAATAGCTTTTTGATGTTGAGGCTCAGATAAGCCTACTTGAAAATCACCTTCAGCAAGGTGCAAATCGTTTTTGATTAAGAGTAAATCTTTCATTTTACACATTTGTTATTTGTTGATGGTGCAAAGGTCGTACATATAGATGAGGTAAGGAAAAAGACGTTCAACGCTTGTACCAAATTAGTACAATGGTTGGGGAAAATAAGTACAAGGCTTGTTTGCCGATTTTCAGAACTGAAAAAACCGCCGGAATTTTGCACCGTAAAACAAACGATAGAAGTGCACTTACAATTAAAATAATGTATAACAAAAAAAATTAAAGAAATGGGAAAAAGTAAATCAAACTATGCCATTACAGGGCTTAGTGGTAAAGTAGGGAAAGTGTTTGTATTTCGCCAACGCGGAGGAGAAACTATTGTCGCTACCCCTCCTTCACACACCAAAGCTCCCAGTGCCTCTCAGAAAGCACAACAAGAGAGATTTATACGCGCTTCGGCATATGCCAAAAACGCTTTGCAAGACCCTTCGCTAAAAGAGGATTATACAGCAGAGGCTAAAAAGCGCAGGAATGTATCGGCTTATAATATGGCGATGACTGACTATTTGCGCGCTCCTAAAATTACCCATATAGACCATTCAGGCTATACAGGTAGTGCCACAGGAGAGAAAATAATGATAGAGGCGGGCGATGCTTTTAAGGTCGTAGCTGTGAAAGTGCGTATTGAAGACCACGATGCTACTCTTGTGGAAGAAGGTAGCGCAACTCTTGTACAGGGCAAATGGGTGTACACCACTACGGTTACTAATCCTTCGCTTACAAGTGATAAAATAATAGTAACCGCTACTGACCGCCCTGGTAACAATTCTAAAAAAGAAGAAAGCCTTTAACGATTAAGAGTTAATAGAGAACCGTTGTTTTTAGCTATTTTGCCTTTTTATTAGGAGAGTTACAATTAAGGATATAATAAGGGAGGGGTAGGGGGACATTTATTAAATAATTAACAAAAACACATAATTAAAAAATGGGATTACCAAAAGTATTATTTAACATTGCCAAGGATGGTATGAACCGTACAGGCAATAACATTCAAAAAGTTACTGGTCTTATTATTACAGGTAGTGGAGTAGCCAGTAAGGTAGAACTCGGGAAATCGTACCAAGTATTTTCCTTAAACGAAGCCGTAGCATTGGGTATTTCGGAGGCTGAAAATGCTTTTGCTTACAAGCATATTAAAGCATTTTACGACCAAGCTCCTACGGGTACACCTCTGTGGGTAATGCTCGTATCGGACGCTACGACTATGACTGCAATGCTTGACAAAGACGGTGCTTTTGCTCCAACTTTCATAGCTGATGCCAAAGGTGCTATTAGGGTATTGGGTGTGGTGAAAAAAGCAACTGGTAGCGAAACTATTGCTGCCGGCTTAGACACTGATGTACAAACAGCCGTAGTGAAAGCGCAAGCTATTGCTGAGCACTTTGAAAAGAAGTATATGCCTTTTAGAGTAGTGGTATCGGGCAACAGCTGGAACGGCAAAGTAGCTGACCTTACTAATTTCTCGGAAAACGAACTCAACAAAGTGGCTTGCTTTATCGGTAATGACGATAAGGAGAAAGAAGCATCAGTAGGTTTGTTCTTAGGAAAAATGAGTGCTATACCCGTACAGCGCAAAATTCACCGCGTGAAGGATGGTAGTGTATTGCCATTGGTGGCTTATTTTACTGACGGAACTACTATTGACAGCAAAGCTGACCAGTGGGACGCCTTAGACGACAAAGGGTATATTTTCTTTCGTACCTTCGTAGGGCGTTCAGGCTACTATTTTTCAGGAGATAATACGCTTACCAAACCTACTGATGATTTTAAGAGTCTCAGCAGTGGATTGGTAATGGACAAGGCGTTACTTCTTGCTTATGGGGCTTTGGTAGAGGAATTAAGCGATGAGGTCTTGCTTTCAGAAGAGGGAAGCATTCACCCTGCTATTATCAAGAGTTGGCAAACCAAGTTGGAGAACACTTTGCAAAGCGAAATGGTTTCGAAAGGGGAGCTATCGGCAGTGAACATTAATATAGACCCTGAACAGAAGGTGTTGCAAACAGGTAAAGTGGTAGTAGGGCTAAAACTCCTTCCTGTGGGTTATGCTGATTTTATTGAGGTGAATATTGGTTTTACCACAAAGAAAGAAGAAAATTAGGTGTGAGGTCGTAGCACGACGGGCAGAGAATTAGCAAATTAGTCGTAGCACGACAGGCAGAGAATTAGCAAATTAGTCGTAGCACGACGGGCAGAAAATTAGCAAATTAATAAATTAGTAGATTAATAAATTAGAAAAAAAATGGGAACATTTAGTAGTAAACAGTATGCGTGGAGCGATATTTCGATTGCCTTTGGAGGGCGTATTATTGCTGGGGTGACAGAAGTAGAATACACTGAGAAAAAAGAAAAATCGGCGCTTTACGGACGTGGGAGTAAACCTTTGAGCATTGTAAGAGGTAATCACAGTTTTGAGGGGAAGTTGAGCATTTGGCAAAGTGAATTGGAAGCAATGACGCGTGATGCCAAAAACAACGACATTCTGAACCTTAACTTTGACTTGGTTGTTGCTTACGTGCCCTCAGAAGGTGGACAAATAGTAACCGATATTCTCAAGAATGTGGAATTTACCGAAGTGAAAAAGGCAATGAAGCAGGGGGATAAAAATATGGTTGTAGAGCTCCCTATTATCTTCACTGATGTAAAACGCCAATCGTAGGTGTGAACCACAGTCGTAGCACGACAAGTGAGTGTGATCCACACAGGCGGGGAAATTAGAAATTAGCAAATTGATAAAAAATGGACGTAACAAAAGAACAAATCAAACAATGGAAAGCAAAGTACAAAGAAGTATTTGTATTGCGAGTAGATGACAAAGTAGCATACTTGAGAACGCCTGACCGCGCTACCCTGAGTTATGCTTCGACATTGGCAACGAAAGACCCGATGAAGTTTAATGAGGCTATCCTTACTAACTGTTGGTTGGGAGGAGATGAAGAGATTAAGACTGATGATGCACTTTTCCTTTCGGCAAGTAGTAAGCTTGGCGAATTGATACAGATTAAGGAAGCTACCTTGGAAAAGCTTTAAGCAGTGCGGAAATTGACGAGCCTCGGGATTGGTTGCGTATTACCAATGCCTCACTGCGTTACTATATGCATATTGCCAATCCCGATGCCCTCAATGATACTGAGTGGGCTATGCGAGTGAAAGAACTGGAATGGATTCGCCAAAAGGAGAGTGAATCGTATGGAGAATAAAAAAGTAAAGAAAAAAGTTTATAAATGGCAGAAAATCCAAAAAACACGATATCTTCTTTCTTTGATCAGACTAAAAGGTTAAAGGAGGTGGTTAATAACATTATAGACCCTATCTCGTCTTTACAGAAAATATTTAAGCAAGGTTTTACGGCAGACACCCAAAAGATGAGTCTGGCTACTTTTGTGCAAGGTAATATGCAAAAGGCACAAGAAATACATCAGAATCTCACACAATACAGTGGGCAAACGGCTTATGAAGTACCATCGCTTGTGAAGGCTCAAGAGAGTTTGATGGGAGCAGGGTTGGTTCCTGAAGGAGCATTAGGAATGCTCAAACAAATAGGAGATATTGCCTTGGGGGATAGCAAAAAGATAGAAACCTTAGCTACTGCCTTTGCCAAAGTGACCACACAAGGGAAATTGCAAGAAGCTACACTCACACAGATGCAACAGGCAGGATTTAATCCTTTGCAAGTGATAAGTGAGCGGACGGGCGAGACTATGACCTCTCTGCAAGAGCGAATGGACAAAGGAGGAATTTCGGCAAGAGAGTTGACTGAGGCTTTTCGATGGGCAACTGACGCACAAGGAGATTTTTATCAAGGAGCTGAGAATGTGAACAGCACACTACAAGGCAGGTTTACAGTTTTAATGGCTTCGATAGAATCTATAGCTGTAAAAGTATATGAGGTTATAAGTCCGTTGCTGATTCCGTTGGTAGCACTTTCTACGATGGTATTTGGAGCTTTGAATGACGGATTGAGTTGGTTTATTCAAAAACTTCAAGAGGGGAACCCCATAATCCTTGGTATAGCAGGAGTGTTAGGAGTATTTATTACAGCAATCACATTGCATAACACTTATATGGCTATTGCTACGGCGTGGCAGAACCGACTATCGTGGGCAGTGATTAAAACGAACTTAGCTTTTTTAGCTAATCCTATTGTATTGATTATAGCAGGCATCGTGGCTCTTATTGCTATCATCACTTATTGTATTGTAGGTGTGAGCGGTTGGGGCAAAGCGTGGGATAACACTGTGCAAGGAATGAAATACTTGTGGGAAGCCTTTATTCTCACCTACAAAGCCCATTGGAATACGGCGGTCAATGCTTTTATGGCAGGTGTAGACCTCTGTAAGTTGGCTTGGTATAAGTTTAAAGAGGCTGTAGGTTTGGGAGATAGTAAAGAGAACCAAGCGATGATAAGCCAAATACAAAACGACTTGCAAGAACGTGCTAAATCGGTAGCAGAAGGCTATAAGAAAGCAGGTGAGGCAGGAGTTAAAGCAAAAGAATATTTTGGTAAAGCGTGGAACTCTTTGGAGTTTAAGAGCCTTTCGAGTGTGAAAGACGGGTTAATGGGCAAGTTAGGCATAGGGCAAACGGGACAAAAAACAAGTCCGTTAGCAACACCTATTGCCAGCACACCTTTTTCAGAGATGGGTAATAAAACCAAAGATAATATTGTAACGGGAGGTACCCGTCAAACGCATATCAACATACAGATAGGCAACTTGGGCACGGATACCAAAGTGTACGTATCATCGGTACGGGAAGGAGTGGAAAACTTTGGGACGCAACTGAAAGAAGAGCTTTTGAGAATTGTGAACAGTGTAAACCAAATGCAAACAGTGTAATTTATGGAATTTGATATAAAAGAACTCACCGCACGGGCTTTTTTGGACTATGTAGGTCCAGCATTCCCGCAGTGGTGGGCAAACAATAAGACGAAATTTGTACTGCCGAGTTTGTCTAACATTAGTGAGGCACGCAGTAATGGCAGTCAGTATTTTATGACGTTAAAAGTGGCTGATAAATCGGGGGAGCAGACGGTTTTCCCCAATGAGCCTTTGGTGAGTTTTTCGCTTACTAAAACCATTGTAGAAACGGCAACGGTAGGCAAACAACGCAAAGGTAAGGTCAAGGAATATATCACTACTGAAGATTGGCAAATTACCATAAGAGGACTGTGTGTAGACCCCAAAAATCCCGATCAATATCCTACGGCACAAGTACAAAGCCTTAACAAATTGTTTGAAAAGAATGAGAGTTTGGAGGTGATAGGCAATAAGCTCTTTACTCTTTTTGACATTGGTAACATCGTGCTCAAAGATATTAGCTTTGAGGAAATGGAAGGCAAAGAAGGTATACAGAAGTACACCATTAAAGCTGTATCGGATATGGACTTTTATGCGGAATTAGACGAGAAACGAACCCAACTTAACAAGATATACTAATGTTTGTATTACAAGCGATTATAAAAATAGGTGATTACACTTTTAGAGCAGTACACAACGTTAAAATCACCAAATCGGTAGACGAATTGGCGGACACCTGTACGATTGAACTGCCAACCCATTTTAAAGTAGCCAAAGGGGGCGAAAGCCTTTATACTGAAAAGGCTATCAAGGTGGGTGACAAAGTGAGTGTTACCCTTGCTTATGAGGGTGTGTATAGCGGAGTGGAGTTTGAAGGCTATGTAAAGAAGGTTAAACCGAGCATTCCTGTAAGCATAGAGTGTGAAGACGCTATGTACTTACTTAGACGTAAAAATATCAGCAACTCGTGGCAAAAAACAACACTTAGAGGAGTATTGCAGGAAGTTGTGAAGGACACGCCTATTGTGCTGGCGGACAATATTCCAGAAATGCAGTTAGACCAGTGGATTATTCGCAATGCGAACGGTACGCAGGTATTGGAGAAGCTGAAAGAAGAGTTTAGGCTAAGCGTGTTTATCAATGATGAAGGCAAGTTGTATGCAGGACTTTCGGAGCTTACCAATATAGGGCAAACAGCACGCTATGACCTCAATTACAACATTGTTGCTAATGATTTGGAGTATAGGACTAAGGAGGAACGCAAACTGAAAGTACGTTACACTTATATCGACAAAAATAACAAAAAGAAGACAGTGGAAGAGGGTGATCCTGATGGTGAGCTAAGAACCTTTTATACTTCGGTAGTGAGTGAGGAACCTAAGCTACGAGAAATGGCAAGAGCCGAGATGGAAAGGCTGAAATACGATGGCTTTGACGGCTCTATAACGAGTTTCTTGATCCCTTTTGCGACGAGGGGTATGCAAGCTCATATGATAGATAATGAATTGAAAGAGATAGACGAACGTTACTTTATTAAGAAAGTAGAAATTACCTTCGGACGTAATGGCGCACGTCGACAAGTAACCATAGGAGCAAAATTATGAGTATAGACAGAGAATTAGCAGAAGGGCTTAGGCAGATAGGAAAACGCAAAACACCTACCATAGCGGTAGAAGTGGTATCGGTAGACAAAGAAAAGGGCACGTGTGAGGTGAAGGACGACGAGCTACAATATACCGTGCGCTTAGCTTCAGTGATTAACGATAATGCTGAGCGGTTTTATCTCTTCCCCAAGGAGGGGAGCAGTGTGTTGATAGCTTCGATTGGGGAAGACGAGAACCGCTACTATGTGGTGGCTTATAGTGAGATAGAGAGCGTGAGTTTACGTATAGAAGAAACACAGCTTATAATAGACAAAGCAGGCTTGCACTTGCAACGCGGGGAAGTGGATTTAAAAAGTCTTTTAAACGAGCTTCTAACGGAACTTAAAAACGCGGTGATACAAACACCTTCGGGTGTAGGAAATTTTTCCCCAAACAACGTGATGAAGTTTGAGGAGATTAATAATAAGATAAACGAATTATTACAGTAATCAGTAGTTAGTAGTCAGTTGCAAGTACTTGCAACTGACTACTAAAAACTAAGCACTAAACTTATGGCATTAGATAAACAAGCACTAAAAGCAGGGATTATAAGCCTGCAACAAGAAATGCTTACTAAAACAGAAGCAGGAATGGAAGAATATGCCGAACGACTTGCCTCTCTCATTGAAGCTTATGTAAAGAGTGGAGAGGTAATAGTGCAAACGGGCATACCTGTACTGGCAGGCACTTATACAGGAGTTACTACTGGTATGGGAAAAGGAACAATTAATTAGTAGATTAGTAAATTATTATAATAACACAATGGGAATAATCATAGAAGGACTTAAAGAGCATTTTGTATCGTTTATAGGAATGGTACTATCGGGAGTAGCTGGTTGGTTCTTTGGTAGACCCAAGCAACGTATGGAACTACAGACCAGCGAACTTGAGAATGTGGATAAAGCCGTGAAAATCTATCGAGAAATGATAGAAGATTTAGGGGCTAAATACGCAAGTGCTATTGAGGAGCTCAAAAAAGCAAATCAGCGTATTAAAGATTTAGAAAACTCTGTTGAAGGGCTATTAACTGAATTAAAGAAATACAAGCAACTAAATGGAAAATCAAAAGAATAATGCAAGTAGTAGTTTTACATAATCAGAGTCTTTTAGACCTTGCTTTACAGCACACAGGGACTATTGAAAGCATCTTTGAATTGGCAATGCTCAACAATTTGAGTATTACCGATGATGTGGTAGCAGGAAAAGTATTAACAATACCTACAGAATCATTCACTAATAAAGATATTTTGACCTACTACATCGCAAAGAAGATACAGCCTGCAACTGCTTTTACGCAAGAGGACAAAAGAATAAGCGAACGCCAGGAAGGTATTAGCATATGGGCGATAAACTTAGATTTTGTCGTGAGCCACGACGGACAGTAATTATTCACTTTTCACTATTTACGGAATTATGGCACGTACAATACAAGAAATACAACAGATTATCTATAATGCGAAAGAGCGAGAAGACGCTCTAAACGGACTTAACTCAAACTCAAGAGTAGCTATATGGCGACTGTGGGTTTATATTATCTCGGTAGCTATTTGGAGCTTAGAAAAGTTATTCGACTTACATAGGACAGATATTGATAAACGCCTTACTGAATTAAAACCTCATACTGCACGGTGGTATAGAAGTAAAGCACTTGCCTTTCAGTATGGTTTTGACCTCTTACCCGACAGCGATAAGTTTAACAACAAAGATAAGACAAAGGAGCAGGTAGAGGCGAGTAAGATTATAAAATACTCGGCAGTGGTGGAGAGTAATGACGGTAGGTTGATAGTAAAGATAGCCACTGAAAACGGGGGACGGCTACAACCTATTACAGCAGATGAACAAAATGCCTTTAGCGGTTATTTATCAGAAATTAAAGATGCTGGAGTGCGCACTACGGTTATTAATTATCTGCCTGATAAGCTTGTTCTGAACCTTGATGTGTATTACGACCCGTTAGTATTGGATAGTAATGGAAGCGATGTGCTTTACGGCAAGCGCCCTATACAAGAAGCCATAGAGGGTTATCTTAAAAACTTACCTTTTAACGGTGAACTTATTGTAGCGCATCTTGTAGACGCTTTGCAACAAGCTAATGGGGTGAAAATACCACACTTAAAAGAACTCAAAACAGCGTGGATAGACCCCGAGACCAAAGGCTATGGAGCATTACAAAACATAGGAGTTACCCAAATACCGCAAAGTGGTTACTTTGAGGTAGACTGGAATGCTTCACAAATAAAATACATCACAAAATGATATTTAATTTCAAAATAGAAAAATTGGTCATTCTACTTATACCTTCTTTTTTGCGAAAGACAAGAATGGTAGGATGGATAAGAACGCTTAGTGCTCCTATCAGTCAGTTGTATTATGATTTTATTCAGAATAGATATTTGGATATTAAGAAACTTGGACTGAATGGGCAAGTGTGTTACTTACGCAAAGCGCTAAATGATGCATTCGACATTGAGCAACGGCGCATACGCATATGGGACGGCAATCAGTACAAAGGACAGTATCTTTATACTGAAGGAGAACAAAAACCGAAGTTTTTAGGGACTATGTATTTACATCGTGAGGTAGATTACAGCGATACAGGAGTAGACTTTATCGTAAAAATACCTTTGGAGATATGGGAGGCGAAGAAGATTCCTACAAGTGAAATAGGTAAGTACCGTTTCTTTGAGATAGAAGCCCTAATAGACTTTTACAAATTAGCGAGTAAACGATATATTATAGAAGTATAGAAATTATGAACAGTATTAATGTAAACCAAACGGGAGGTTTCCCACTAACTACCGATGTATTAAGTTATATGCAGAATGCTTATAAGATATTCAATGCAATGAGTGGTATTTCAGGAGATTTAATTATTCTTTCGGGGTGTGAAGTAGTAGGGAACACGGTGTCAGACGGAGTAGTAGCCATTGAAGGAGAAATATACCCTTTTCAGGGCACGACACTTGGCTCTCACGTGTTTATTAAGGAGGTGAATACATCTAAAATTTTTGAAGATGGCTCACAGAAAACAGTACTTGTGGAGAAAGTAGCTACTTTTGGCAGTAGTACAAAGAGTTATCCGTGGGAGGGCTTCAGACGAGTGTTAAGTAACAGACAAATAGAAGAGAAATCTTTTACAGAAGAAACCTCTTTGCTGAAACGCTTGGAGAAATTAGAAGAGCGCGTAAAGAAAACAGTACCCTTGGGGTTGGTGGCAATATGGGGAAAACCAGCTAATATTCCTTTACCAGAAGGCTGGCAAGAGTATGAACCTTTACGAGGACGTATGGCTGTGGGACAAGATATTGCTGATAATGATTTAGGAGTCATAGGCAGGACAGGAGGAGAAAAAATGCATAGACTTACCATTGCGGAAATGCCAGCGCATAGTCATAAACAAGGTAGTGAAGCATTGTATAATCTATTTGGTGGCGGTTATTATATTGGTGATCGACATTGGGGTGGGGATTCAGGAATAAATACATATACTAACCAAAACACCTCCCAAGTAGGAGGCGACCAGCCTCACAACAATATGCCTCCTTACCGAGTGATTCGTTTTATAGAATTTGTAGGATTTTAATTTTTAAACTAAACGATATGACAGCAATAGAAACTTTAAAGCAGTGGTTTTCTAACCTTAAAAAACCAACACAAGAGCAGTTCTGGGCGTGGTTGGATAGTTTTTGGCACAAGAGCGAAAAGATACCAATGGCAAGCGTAGAGGGCTTAGACAAACTCGTAGAAGGCACGGCTTCAGCTGAACAATTGAGCAATCACCTAAACGATACACAAGCACATAAGGTGTTATTTGACAAAAAAGTGGATAAGGTAGAGGGGAAAGATTTAAGTTCTAATGACTTTACTAATGAATATAAAGAGAAGTTAGAGGGGCTTCATCAAGTAGATATTTCGGGACTCTTACCAAAAGGAGATTATACGGGTACGGCACAAGACTTAAAAAAACAGATTGATGACAAAGCAGACAAGAATCATAAACATTCGTGGGGAGATATTGAAGGGAAACCTAATTTTTCTGAAAGTATTATTTCCAAGAAATTTATAAAAGAAGGAAGCTCTGATGAATATCTGCTCACAGGTGGTGGTGGACAGATTTCTAAAGCGGATTTAGTTTCATCAGGAATGGTTATCAGTGGAAGAAACTATCTCTTGAATAGTAACCGATTTATTTCTTCGGGAATATTGGTAGAAGGTTTTGCTTTATCAGAGGAGTTTAAAGAAAATCTCGTTGATAAAAAACTCGTTACAGTTTCTTGCTACATAGAATATAACAATTTAACAGCCATAACACCTAAAGGAAGATTAGGATGTGAACTTGTTATCAGTTTTTCAGATAACACTGTTTTGTACCTTGGTGCTTGGAAACCAGTAACAACATCAGATATTGGAAAATCATTTAGTGGCAGACTTTCTAATGTATATTCAATACCTACTGACAAACAAATCACCCGAATAAATTTTTCAGGATTGCACATTCAGTGTGAAGCAACTTCATTTAAAATAGGACAACCGAAAGTAGAAACAGGCAACAAAGCTACCGATTGGACACCTGCTCCTGAAGATTTTGATTTCTATAAGGAACAAGTAGATTTTTCAGAATTAAAAACATTTAAAAATAGACCAGCCGGTTCTTGGGGAATTAGACTTGGTGGTGGAGGTGGTATATATGTAAATTTTCCTGCCAATTCTTCAGCATCTTCATTAGAATTTTTTAAACCTAATTGGTATCCAGCAACTCGTATTGGCGTTCGAAATTCAGTTGATGCTAATAGATTTAACGAGGATAATGGTGAATTTCGTGATTTAGCTTGGTATAATGACGTAATACGAGCAGGTGTTAAATGCACACAAAATACAACATTACAAAATGATCATCAAAATCAGGTAGTTTTTGTAACCATCCCTTGTAGTATTGAATTAAAGGCAATAGAGAATATGGGTTCAGTTTCTTTTCGTAAGGTTTTTGATGATGGAATAGTAACTTTTACCTGCACAGGGAAAAACATCATCTACACAGGTGATACTACTTTCAATGGCAAGAAAGGCTCTACAGCAGTGATTTCTATCTACGAAAACGATTGTTATATTGATATCAGAAATATTTAAAACTATGAATGCAATACAATTTTTTCAATGGGGATTAAACAACAATGTGGAGATTACTTTTTCCGAAGGAGGCAGTTTGAATTCTTTTAGCAACTTTTCAATTAGAAGTATTAATATATTAGTAGAAAGAATAGATGGTGGTAGTGGAGCAAGAGTACAAATAGGAAAATTAACTCCTTCCGCAAAAAGTCCTTTGATATGGGGCTTGAAAAGAGAACTATTATTAAATCTGAATGAATATCTTGATTATATGGTTTCAGGTTTAGAATTAGAAGGAACGTTTGAAGGCTCTATAATAATAGAAGATGATGAGGAAAGTGCTGGAGTATTTTTTAATTATAAAAATAGATTTCCTGCTGAGAAAAAAAAGACTATACATTCATCTTTTGAAAGAATAGACAATCAAACATTAAGTATAAATTTTTTACCTAAAGAAAAGAGATTAACCCTCAAAGATTTTAGAAAACAACTTACTAAAATAGTAATCCCTAAAGTATACCGACTTTTCATATGATAAAACTAAATTACATATTACAAGGATTTGGTTTTAGAGATTTTAAAGACCTCTTACACTCTTTCTTTGGATACACTTTTTCAATACTTTTTATAAAAATAGATGTTATTATGTTGCTTATATTTGCTACTATTCATTTCCTATTTGGTTTTAACCATTTTTTTTGATTGCTTTTGTAATTTTACTAATATTCGAATAGATAACGGGTACGGCAGCCTCATATCGTAGGAAAGAAAAACACGAAAGTCGCAGGTGTAAGTTCCACTAATAATTGCAATTTTAAGTAGTAATTTTTAGTAAAACTTTTATTTTTCAGAGGGTTGCCCCTTAGAGGCAAAACCCTCTGAGAAATAAAAAAAGAGAAAAAACTATAAAAGTCTTTTCTCTTTCAAAATAAATGCTTTTCTTTGTAAATGACAATGAAAGAATATAAGCATTTAAATTTGGTGCAAAGGTCGGTAATTTCTGCTTTAAAAGCAAGCAGAATCAAACAAAAAGATATTGCTCTTTATGCAGAGTGTAATCCCTCTACCGTCAGTCGAGAGCTGTCAAGAAACAAAACAAAGACAGGAAAATACAGTCCAAAAGTAGCTCAAGAAATCTCAGAAGAGCGTAAAGAACGTTTTAGGAAAGAACGTAAATTTACTAAGGAAATGAAAGTTTTTATTATTAAGCATATCACTGAAGAACAGTGGTCTGTTGAGCAAATTGTAGAGTATTGTAAAAAAAATAGAATACCAATGGTTGGAAAAACAACTATCTATAATTTCATTCACCAAGACAAAGAAAACGGAGGCGAACTATACAAACACACTCGTCATCAGCTTAAGCATAGAAGTAGAGCATTGTACACTTGTAAAAAGAAAGTAGAAGATAAAAAGTCTATTGAAGAACGTCCTGAGGTTATAAGTCATAAAACAGAGTTTGGACACTGGGAAATAGATTTAATTGTAGGAGCAGGAAATAAAGGAGCGATACTTACATTGGTTGAAATGACTACTAAAATGTTATTTATGAGAAAGTTAAAAGAAGGAAAGAAAGCTAAATCATTAGCAGATGAACTTATAGATATGACCTTGCCTTACAAAAACTATATAAAGACAATTACTGCTGACAATGGTAATGAATTTTCTGACTTTAAGCGAGTTGAAAAGAAATTGAACCTACAATTTTTCTTTGCTCATCCTTATAGTTCTTGGGAGCGAGGTCTTAGTGAACACACCAATGGTCTTGTACGGAAATACATACCAAAAAACACTGATTTTAAAGATATTACAGATAAAGAAATTAAAGAATATCAATATAAAATTAATAATAGGCCAAGAAAAGTATTAGACTTTGAAAAACCTAAAGATTTATTCTATCAGAAAGTAATCTGAAAAATTGCACTTGATGGTGGAATGGGCGTAGGTCGTATGCTGTTAAAAATATTTGTTTATTTAATGATTATTTATATGCTACACATCTTCTTAGTCAATGCTGACTTTCTTACACGAGAAGATTTTGAGTTTGACCTTTTCCATTGACTCTATTGGGTAGTACTTTATTATATAGTAGTTGGTTCTGAGCTTATAGGAAAACTTAGATAATTTAGGCTTTAAGTTTGTCGATGTATTATTAACAAGAAATTTTATAAAACCTTTAATATTGAAAATCATTATGACTTCTAAAGAATTTATAACAAAATACAAGCCTTACGCCCTCGAGACTCAGTGCAAAACAGGAATATCACACCTATTCATACTGGCGCAATCGGCATTAGAGACGGGCTGGGGCAAGAATGTGCCTGGAAATATGATGTTCGGCGTGAAAGCTAGCAAGGATACGCCTGCAAGTAAGAAGCAGTTAGTGCGTACTACGGAGGTACTTTCCGTGCCTATGGTAACAAAGGGACTTTTTCCTGAGATTATCAGCATTACTAAGCGTGCGGACGGCAAATATTTGTACGCGGTGAGAGATTGGTTTAGGAAGTACGATACCCCAGAAGAGAGTTTCACTGACCACGCTCAGTTCTTCATCAAAAACGAACGCTATGCAGAGGCATTGAAAGTGAAAAGTGACCCCTATAAGTTTGCAGAGGAGGTTGCTAAAGCGGGTTACGCTACCGCTCCTAACTATGCGGATACTTTGAAAAAAGTGGTTAAAATGATTGAACAAGCAAAATAACTATGTATGAAAAGAGTTTTATTATCAATGTTACTCCTTTTGTCAGTGATTGGTTGCAGAACCAAAAAAGTAGAAACCTACACACAAAAGCAAGTCCAGAAAGAGCACTTTATCACCAATAAAGATAGCTCCCAGCTCTTTGTTCAGCAGTCTCTCAAGTCTGAATGGTCTGACCTGTCCGCCACGTCTTTCGAGCTTGAACTCGAAAACGACAAAGACAGCCTTGGCAATGCTAAAGAACTCACCTATACCCGCACTCGCGACGGCAATAGTGAGACTATAAGGGTACGCAATGGTAAGGTGAAAATAAAAGCTATCAGAGCCCATTCTAGGAGCTTACAGCAAGCTGATACTACTCTTTATAAGCAATCCTACGCAAGTGCTCAAACTGAAGTTCGAAAGCACGAAATACAGCAAGCTGAGCAAATACGAAAGCACACCCAAAGTACGCCATTAAGGTATATTTTTTGGTTGTTATTGCTCGTAGTCTTAGCTTATGTATATTGGAGATATAAGCGTTTTAAACAGAAGATTTAAAACTTAAGTAAAAAACGAGCTACTTCATTGCGAGGTAGCTCGTTTTTTTATCTGTATAACTTTATGTTATTTACCTATTGACCACACAGTGTAGCTATTGGCGGGTACTTGTATAGTTACATTGCCGTCGCTATCGGTAATAAAAAATAAATGACTATTACCAGAGTAATCTATCAGGGTTTTGTTTTTCCAATGGGTGGTGATAGTACGCTTGGCAGGGAGAGTGCTATTGTTGATAAAGAGCACTAAGCCCGGACTTTTCTCGTTGCCCAGACGTGAGGCTACATACTCCGTATTAGAGGCTAAGTGAAATTTCTCTTCGCCTACTGCCAAACTGCGGTTGATGAGCATTAGCTTTTGTAGCTTGGCTTTGAAAGCCTCATTTTCGTAATCGGAATAGAAAATACAAGGGTAGCCACTGTGGGTAAGGATATAGGCGTACGCCATTAGTTTTTTATCAGGCGCAATGGTATTGTCCGCTATTTTGTCTTTCTCGGTATCGTGGTTAGCTGTAAAAGTAACGGCTTTTTCGGTGCGTAAGGTTCTAAGCATTGGGTGGGTATCGGTCATCAGTTCGTGCATATCTTTATTGCGGTCTAATGCCTTTTCGAGGGCATAGAAACAAGCAAAGTCAAAAGCACTTGCACCGCTTTCGTCTACCCATTTTTTTAGCGTTTCGGGGTTGCCGTCCCACAATTCACCTACGGCGAAACCACCTACTGCTTTTAGCCAATCGCGTACTACCCAAGCTCCAAAACTCTTCACATAGTCGAAACGCCAACCGTCAAACTTCATTGTATTCTTGTAATACTTAGCCATTGAGTTATCTTTTTCCCAAAGTTCTTCACGTACATAGGGTACTTTATGCGATAGGTCTCTTTCGGGATAAAAATTTTCTTCCTCGTCAGAAGTTGCATATTTATTGGGGTGAAAGCACTCATAGTTGCGGTTAAATCTTCCAGAAGCATTACCGTGGGTTTCATCGAAAAGGGTATAGGTCTCTTTATTGCGGTAAGGGTTCCACTCTTTTCCTCCGCCATTGTTATGCCCTATAACGATATCGGCAATTACTTGCAAGCCACTTTCGTGGGCTTTGCTGATGAGGTTTTCGAGTTCAGCGCGTGAGCCGAAACGGGTTTTTACAGTGCCGTGCTGGAAGTATTCGCCAAAGTCGAAATAATCGGAGGGGTCGTAGCCCATAGAGAGGCCCCCAGAAGCTCCTTTGGAGGCAGGTGGTAGCCAAATGCGGTCTACTCCGTTGGCTTTCCACTCAGTGAGTTTTGGGGTAATGGTATTCCACCATTCGCCAAGAGGTGTTACGTCCCAGTAGAAGGCTTGCATCATTACGCGATTGCCGTTGTCTATTTTAGTAAGGTCTAAGGGAACTGTATTTTGGGGTTCTAGGTTGTCGTTGTTGCTTTTTTTATCGCAAGAAAAGGCGAGCAATCCTGCGAGAAGGTATATATAATATTTCATATTTTTGGTATTTAAATGATATAATACAGGCTGTCCGACACTGTCGAACAGCCTGTATTTTGTTACAATTTTTCTATCTTGTAAGTACCTTCTTTAGTTTTTACATCAAAAGAGAAAGAAACGTTGTAAGTGCCTGCACTCACTTTGATGTTACTTCCACCATCTTTAAGCTTACCACTAAGAGCGGCTACAGGCTTATTATCAGTGCTATCAGCACCGAAGTTTGTATCCCAAGAGTGATTTAAACGGAATTTAATATCTCCGTCTACAAGGGTTACATTCTTTACTACCCAAGAGTTGGTGCTACCTTCATAGGTCATTGCGATATCATCGTTATCACCCCAACCTTTTGCACCGTTGCCAATAAGTCCCCAAGAGTATTTTTCGATACTATAAGTAAGCGCTTTTTCGTTAAAAGTAATCTTATAAGTACCTGCTAAGACAGCAATATTATCTCCTTTGGGCACTAATTTACCGTTACTTCCACCATATTCGGGACCATTCCAAGAGTTATCTTTGCGGAATTTGATTCCACCAGCATTTAAAGTGGCATAGGCTACCAATACGTCTCCTTCTTTCCACATTTTGATATCAGGCTTACTGCCCCAACCGGTATCATCTCCCACAACTCCCCAATCGCTTGGTTTGATTTCATCAAGGAAAGGAGTTACTTTCAATTTATGCTCGGAGGAAAAATTACGTTGGTCGCTGAGGACTAATCTTACCGCTACGGTAACTTCGGTGGTTGTTCCTGCTGTAATTTCTAAACCACTTATAAGATAGTCATTTAACTCTTTACCTGTGATAGCAAGAGGGGATTTCTCAACTGAAATAGATTTCTCCTTTTTTCCATCTTTTCTTACAAAATTAACGGTATATTTAGGAGCAAGGTTTATGTTGAGGTTTTTCGTTTCCCAAGAAACAGTAAGAGCTGTTTGAGAGGCGGTGCCCTGTGTAAGTACTACATTGTCGGTAGATAGGGAAGCCTCTATTTTGGCATCGGCATTAAGGGTTGCCTTTTCTTCGTCTTTTTCGCAGGCTACCAATGAGATAAGCCCCATACATAGTGCTGCTGTTTTAAGTATATTTTTCATAGTATTCTCTTTTTAGTATCCTGTATTTTGAGTAAGGTTTTCATTAGCGGTGCGTGCATCTTGAGGGATAGGATATAAGTTTCTATAATCGGGCACTGTTACACCTGAAGCGACACCTCCTTTGAAAGACCAAAGGTAAGCACCTCCTGTAAATTTACCATAACGAATAAGGTCGGTACGGCGCAATCCTTCCCAGTACAATTCACGAGCGCGTTCATCTAAGATAAAATCTAAGGTAAGGTCGCCATCGGCTATGTTGCCAGAGGCGTTACCATAAGCACGGCTACGCAATTGGTTGATATAACCTAAGGCAGTAGCTCTATCACCTCCTGTACCACCGCGTAGCACGGCTTCAGCATAAGTAAGATATACTTCGGCTAAGCGAATGAGCGGTAAATCAGTGTCGGGGAATTTCTTTTCGGGGTCTTTACCTGCGGCTCCTGTAGAAGTTATGTTCTTGAATTTAGTAATGGCATAACCTGACTTTGTAAAGTCTTTTAAGTCTGTGTTCTCATAGGTTTGTCCATCGGTATAGAACATCGCGCGTTTGTCTTTCCAAGCGGTAGGCTCGTTATTACTATTGCGTGCTGATACCTCAAATTTATTAACGAATTCTTTAGGAGCTGTAAGACCACTCCAACCGTCGTTAATACCCAAGGAAGAAGCATTCATATTTCCTCCGGTAGCTCCGTGTATAATGAAAGCTGTACCTCCAAAAGTTTTGGTATTAAGCCCATCAAAACTTGCTAAAAATATAAACTCGTTTTGAGCGCCATTGCTGTTGTTATCGGCAAGGAACAACTCGTCGTAAGCGGTACCATTGTTATTGGCATCGGTAGTGTTTAAGCTATAGGAAGAGGCAATTACCTTTTTAGCATAGGTAATACAATCGGTATATTTATCTTGTCCTATATACACTTTAGCGTTGAGGTATAAACGAGCGAGGAGCGCTTGAGCGGCTACCACATCTACACGTCCGTATTCATTAGCACGTGCGGCTTTTAGTTTGCCCTCTAAATCCTTTAACTCACTTTCTACGAAGTTAAAGAGTTCGGCACGTGTGTTTTGAGCAGGTTTTAAATCTGCCTTAGAGGAGGTTACCAAAGGTGCTTTCCCGAAAGCATCTATTACATTGTAATAAGCATAAGCACGGATAAAGCGCGCTTCGGCAATATAATAAGCTACTTCGGGGTCAGAAGCTAAGGCTTGTGCGTTATCTATAAACGAGTTCGCAAAAGCGATTTGTTGCCCCAAGCGGTTGTAATAGGCATTGGTAAAGGTGTTAGCAGGTGTCCAACTCATATTGTGGAAGTCGGGCACACCAGCATCACTCCAGCGAATGATAGCCTCATCGGTACTGGCTACTTGTAAGTAGAATTGCATACGAGTGTATCCAGTAGAACCTTCATCGGCACCTGCTATATCGCCATCACCGCTGGGACCTTTTTGCCCAGTAAGCGATAATGAGGCATAAATTTTAGCTAAGGCACCTTTAGCTTCAGTAGCGTTTTTAAACACGTCTTTTTCAGTAAAGCTATCGGGGTCTATAGGCTCTTGGTCTAAATCTTTCATACAAGCACTAAGCGAAAGTGCTAATATTACCCCAAAGATACTATGTTTGATATATTTTTTCATACTCTGTATTCATTAAAAGTTAACATTCAAGCCCAACAAGTAAGTTTGAGGGCGTGGATAAAGGTTGTTGTCGATACCAAAAGTAGCTCGATTGGTAGCACTATCTACTGATAATGCTTCAGGATCTAAACCACTGTACTTAGTAATAGTCAATACATTTTGTACAGTACCATAGAGGCGGATGTACATTTTATCGGTATGAGGGAAGGTGTAACCTAAGGTGATATTATCTAACTTGAAGAACGAAGCGTTCTCTAAGTAGTAATCGCTTAACCACGATTGGTCGTTATGGCGTTGGAAATTACTATTCGCTTTAATATTGCGCAAGAAACCACTGTTAGCAGTAATTTCGCCGAATTGGTCTAAGCTTGATTGGGTGTTATTGTACACATAGTTACCGATATTTGCACGGGTAGTGATGTTTAAATCCCAATTCTTGTAGTTCAAATCGGTACCAAAGCCCATTGTCACAGGGGCAAAAGGTGATTTGTACAAGTAGCGGTCGCCTTCGTCTATTTTGCCATTACCGTTTCTATCTACAAAAGCATTTTCTACTGGATTGCCTTGTGCGTCGTACACTTGTTGGTATACAAAGAAAGAGTAAGGGGTTTCACCTTCGCGGTGTAGTTGTACACGGTTACCAGTACCTCCTGAGATACCTCCGGCGGGTTGGTCATCGGGCATTTTGGTAATCTTATTTTCGTTGTAAGAGATATTGTAATTAAAACTCCAACGGATATTCTTCTCAATATTACGGATAGGAGTTACGGTCAAACCAAGTTCAATACCTTTGTTTTCCATATCCCCTACATTGGCATTTACACGGTTTTTAAAGTTGGTAAAGGGGTCGATAGTGGTTTCGGCTATCAGGTCTTTGGTTTGTTTGCGATACACATCGAGGGTACCTGTGATGAGGTTGTTCCACAAGCCAAAATCAATACCAGCATTGAGGGTATTACCAATTTCCCAACGTAGGTTTTTATTGGTTACCCCAGGACGGTAAGTTTGATAGAAACCATCGCCCAATTGATAAGAAGCTCCGTCTTGGCTACGAGTGTAATTGGTAAGGAAGAGGTAGTCGCCCAAACCATTCACGTTCCCTACTTCACCATAACCAAAACGCAGTTTGAGTTCGTTAAGAGTTTTGTTGTCTTTAAGGAAGTTCTCGTTGCTCACGTTCCAAGCCAAGGCTACTGAAGGGAAGTAACCCCAACGGTCGTCTGGGTTTAGTTTAGAAGATGCGTCGGCACGAAGGGTAGCGGTAAAGAGGTAACGATTCTTATAGCTATAGTTTGCACGACCAAAGAAAGACATCAATACGTTTCTATTCTTGTCGATGTTAGGTACGATTTTGTTATCACCTGGGTTAGTGAAGTAAGAGTAATCAGTAGAGTTATTGTCAAATTCGAATGACTGATAAGAGTGTCCTACCATTAGCCCTATATTATGAGTTTCTTTGATGTCCTTTATATAGTTTATATAAGCATCAAAGAGCTTGTTGGTAGCTTTATTAGTATAAGTAGTTTTAGCTCCGTCGAAACCAGGAGTAGAGGTAGGCATACGGCGGTCGGTTATTTTATCACCTTCCCCTTTACTGTAATCAATACCCACGTTTACACTAGCGGTAATATCTTTAAAGAAAGGCAAGGTATAATCTACTTTAGCATTCCCAATAAAACGATACACTTTAGAAGAATCGTCTAAAAACTTTAGCATTGCCATAGGGTTGTTAGGAGCTAAGTCGTAGCGGCTGCCATTATTAGGGTTCACCCAAGCGTGGTAACCTCCATATTTAGCGAGACCTCCAAACACTGACTGAGTAGGGTCGTACTCTACGGCTGCCCCAATAGCATCTTTATTAGCAAAACGGTTTTGCATATAAGTACCATTGGCATTCAATTCTAATTTCAATGATTTATCAAAGAAAGTAGGGTTCAAACTAATTTTGGCATTGGTACGTTTGAAGTTATCGGTACGCAATATCCCATCGGCATACGAATGTCCTACTGATACACGGTAAGGCAAAGTTTTGTAAGCGCCGGAGAGCACCAAAGTACTATTGCTCATTGGAGCAGTTTGGTAGATTTCTTTTTGCCAATTAGTATCGGCATTTCCTAAGAGCGCTTCGGCAGCAGGGTTATTCAATCCTTTTACTGTTTGGCGGAATTGGTTAGCATTCATTACATCTACGTATTTGTTTACATCTTGTAGGGCGATGCTAGTATTGAAGCTAATCTTCAAATCTTGGTTTGCTTTTCCTTTTTTGGTGGTAATCATAATAACTCCATTGGCAGCACGTGAACCAAAGATAGCGGTAGACGAAGCGTCTTTTAGCACGGTCATACTCTCAATATCTTCGGGGTTGATAGAGTTGAAGATACTACGAGAACCACCCACGCCACCATCGTTCATTGGCACACCGTCAATTACAATTAGCGGGTTAGAAGTTAAGGACAAAGAGCCATTACCACGGATACGGATAACTTGTCCTTCACCGGGAGCTCCACCAGTAGAAGCCATCTGTACCCCAGCTATTTTACCTTGGATGAGCTGGTCAGCATTTACGGAAGGAGCTTTGTTAAAGTCTTTGTCGGTCACCAAGTTTACAGAGCCTGTTAAGTCTTTTTTCTTTATAGCACCATACCCAATGACTACCACGTCTTCCAATTGTTGTGTATCCTCTTGGAGAACGATGTTCATAGTACCTGCTTTAGCAGCTACTTCTCGGCTTTTATAGCCTACTGATGAGACCACAAGGGTAACCCCTTTGTCTACTTTTAACTCAAAATTACCGTCAAAATCGGCAGCAGTACCGTGAGAGGTACCTTTTACAAGCACACTGGCACCCATCAAAGGTTGTCCAGAGCCGTCTTTCACTGTTCCTTTTACAGTGATTTGCTGTGCATAACCAAAAGCTACGCACAAGAAAAACATTACTGTACAAAGTAGTTTGTTCATTTTTACTTTCATATATAATAATATTAATTTGAAAATTTGTGAATTAGTAAATTAGCAAATTCAAATTTTCTCATTCTCTCATTTTCTCATTTTTCCCATTTTCTCATTTTTCCCATTCTCTAATTTCTTCTTCATTGTTCCTATAATAGTATTAATAATATAAATAATACTTAATAGTTCTTCCTTTTCCTTTTCTGTGTTAGGATAATCCCTGGAATACAAACACAAATCTAACCAATACATTGTTTCTTCAGCTTCCTTAGACGCAATTTTAAACTTATGAATAAAATCCTGCTGACTTTCAGCATTCTGAGCTTCTCTTATATTAGCTCCTATGGAAGTACCCGACCTTAATAATTGGTTTGCAATAGCATACTTTCTATTCTCTTCCAGAACATTACATAACTCAATAATTCTAAGAGAAAACAAGAAAGTCTTTTCTAAAATTATATTCGGTTTATCCATAAATTGGTCATTCTCTAATTTTCTAATTTTCTAATTTGTATCGCATACCCTCCGCCTTGAGCAGCGGTGAGTTTTAGCTTTGTTTTAGCATTTACTTTTTGTTTGGTGATGGTGTATGCCTTCGGGTTGGTTTTCCAGTTGGCATCTTTAGCATCAGCGTAGATGGTAGCCTCGTACTTCTTACCTTTGTCCAAGAAGTTGAGCAGAAGCTCTGAGGTATGTCCGCCTTCGTGAGCTGTACAGCCTACGTACCAATCGTTGCTGTGTTTATCTTTACGCGCAATGGTGATGTAACGTCCTGGTTCTGCTTCAAGGTATACGCTCTTTTGCCAATCTACGGGTACATCTTTAATGAATTGGAAAGCGTCCATATGCTTCTCGTAGTTCTCTGGCAAGTCGGCTGCCATTTGTAGCGGACTGTACATTGTTACATACAACGCTAATTGGCGTGCCAAGGTACTGCGTATCTGACTGTTATTGTTAGGATTTACATACTTCATTTCGGTCTCGAAGATACCAGGAGTATAGTCCATAGGTCCTCCTTGCAAACGAGTGAAAGGCAAGATAGTGGTGTGGAATACTTTATTACCCCCAAAAGCCTCGTACTCAGTACCGCGAGCTGATTCGTTACCTATCATATTTGGGTAAGTACGGCAAATACCGGTAGGGCGTACGGCTTCGTGCGCATTCACCATTATTTTGTGTTTAGCAGCTTCTTTAATCGCATAGAGGTAGTGGTTAATAGTCGATTGGCTGTAGTGGTGTTCACCCACAGGGAGGATATCGCCTACATACCCGCTTTTTACGGCATTGTAACCGTATTGGTTCATCAACTCGTAAGCGGCTTTCATATGGCGCTCGTAGTTGCGCGTAGAGCCCGAAGTTTCGTGGTGCATCATCAGTTTTACGCCTTTAGAGTGCGCGTAGTCGTTCAGTGCTTTGAGGTCGAAGTCAGGGTAAGGAGTTACAAAGTCAAACACATAGTCCTTTTTGTGACCAAACCAGTCTTCCCATCCTATATTCCAACCTTCCACAAGCACTTGGTCGAAGCCGTGTTTCGCCGCAAAATCGATGTATTTGCGCACTTCTTCGTTGGTAGCGCCGTGGGTACCATTAGGTTTAGTTTTGGTGTAATCCACCGTATTAAGGTCTACTGCAGGAAGGTCGTTGGTATAACTCCAAGAGTTTTTACCGGTAATCATTTCCCACCAAACGCCCACATACTTCACAGGTTTAATCCACGAAGTATCGGCAATAGCACAAGGTTCGTTGAGGTTGAGGATAAGACGTGACGCCAAGATTTTACGAGCGTCATCACTCACCATAATAGTACGCCAAGGGCTGTGGCAAGGAGCCATTAGATAGCCTTTAGCTCCCTGTGCATCGGGCGTTAGCCACGATTGGAAGACGAAAGTCTTGTCGTCTAAGTTCAGGTTCATTAGCGAGTAGTTCACCAAAGCCGCTTCGTGAAGATTGATATACAAGCCGTCTTTGGTTTTCATCATTAAAGAAGTTTGTACGCCGGTAGGTGAAAAAGCGAACTGAGATACGTTCTCGGTAACAGCTTCTTTCATCAATCCGCGAATTTCGGAGAGCTTACTTTCCGTATAGTCGTATTCTTGGGTATCGTAGTCCCCAGGAATCCACCAAGCGGTGTGGTCTCCGGTCATCGCAAACTGCGAGAGTTCTTCCTCTATTACAAAATAGGTGAGTTCTTTTTGTGAAGGGAACTCATAGCGGAAGCCCACTCCCTCGTTGTACACGCGAAAACGAATGTTCATTTTTCGGTGGGTCTTCTCTTGTTGTAATTGTACGAGAAGTTCGTTGTAATGGTTGAGAATCTCGCTTTCTTCTCCCCATACAGGTTTCCACGTTTCCTTAAAAGTAGACTTTTTGGTGTCTACTACTTTAAAGTTTTGGGTCAATGGTTCGGCTTTTTTAAGAGTAAAGCCTAAAGTACTTTCATTGATCACTGCTTTGTTTTTGTAAGTCACCTTATACGAAGGCGTCCCATCAGCTTTCAGTGAAAAAGTGAGCACTACATTGCCGTCAGGCGAGCTCTGTTGCTGTGCCATAGCGAGAGGCATAGCAAAGACGCTCATCAATAAGATCATCTTTCTCATCTTTTATTGCTTTATAAGTGTTAAAATTGGTACAAAGTTACGGAAGTTTTTTTAACAAACAAATTTTTCTTTACTTTTTTTTAAGAAAAATTTATGATACATCATAAAGTCAATAAGTTAAATAAGTTTTTAGCTGTCGTATTTTTATCTTTTACTGCTCACTTTTTACTTTTTTATACACTTTCATCAAGTTTTCAAACACTGCCTCGTCGGTAAAATGCTGAGCGTGTCGGTAACCCTCTTCTACCATTTGCCTGCGCAACACCTCATCAGTAGTAATGCTTACAATAGCTTTACGTATCTCTTTTTCAGCATTTTGTAAGTTCACATAAACCGAATGTGTTCCACCTGCTTCGGCAAAACAACTGCCCTGCGAACTAATCACAGGGGTTTTGCTAAATAACGCTTCTATAATAGGAATCCCAAAACCTTCAAAAATCGAAGGATAGCAAAACACCTCAGCAAGCTGGTAGATAATCGCCAAATCTTCCATAGGCACGTTACTCAGTGCTTGCACGCGGTCTTTAAGTTGGTGTGCTTCACAATACGCCTCTATTTGTTGGTAATAAGCCGTTTGCTTACCCACCAAAACTAACGAAATATCTCGCAGAGGTTCAATAGCTTTCACTATTTCAAGTGCGTTCTTGCGGGGCTCAATAGCACCTACGTTCAATACAAATTTTTCGGGAAGATGATATTTTTTGCGTATAGTTTCCTTCTGTGTTTCGGTATATATTTTCTTAAAAGCTCGGTGACAGCCTTGGTATACCACCGTTATTTTCTCTTCTGAAATACCTAAATAGCTGATGATATCTTGTTTAGTCTGCTCACTAATAGCGATGATGTGTTCTGAATGTTGTGCGGCATACAAGAACTTGCGATAATGTATTTTTCTGTCGAAAAACGAATACAGTTCAGGATAACGCATAAAAATAAGGTCGTGAATAGTAACTACCGTAGGTATGTGTTTATAAATTCCCTTAGGAATTTCTCCTGATAGTCCGTGATAAATATCAATGGGAAGTTGTTTAGCTATATCAGTGATTTTTACACTGCGCCATAATGATTTTAGCTTGCGCCAGAAGAAAGATTGTGGAGTGATTTCAGTGGTGTGTTCATCAATCACCACTCCCTGAATTTTGCGTTTTTGTGGGTTGAAGAGGTATAAATGCCCCACCTTGTGTTCTTGTAGTATGCGAATCAAATCCCGACTGTAATTCCCCAGTCCGCGTGTGTTATGGAAAGCTCGTTTAGCGTCAAAAGCGATGTTCATAGTTGCTCAATGAAATGATAAGGTAATATGAACTGCAAAGGTAATAAATTAAAACAATACAAACAAAACAGTATTTAAATCCCCTTTACCTTCACCTTTTCTTCATCTTTTCTTCACCTTTGTGTCGCCACATTCCCCCTTTGGAGGGGGCTAGGGGGAGGT
>NZ_KB291525.1:29611-33845 GCF_000318315.2 Capnocytophaga sp. oral taxon 324 str. F0483
TTCCCCCTTTGGAGGGGGCTAGGGGGAGGTTTCTAGTGTATTACCTTCACCTTTTCTTCGCTCATTCACTACTTGTCCGTGTGGCTCGCACCGTCTTTTGTATGAACTTTGCCAAAGTTTCAAAACTTTGGCAAAGTTAAAGTCCACTAATAACCTTCTTTTTATCTCTATCTTAGTTTTAACTTACCTTCACCTTTCCTTCGTTCATCATTCATTGTAGACCCACTGTAGAGCCACTGTAGAGCCACTGTAGAGCCACTGTAGAGCCACTCATCGTTCGCCCTACCTTTATCTTACCTCCGCTCCACCTCCGAACAACCCTTGTCTTTCACCCTAATACCCGCCACTACTTTTTACTCACACCTAATTTATTTAATCGATTTTTCTCTAATTCTCTCATCTTCTCATTCTCTCATTCTCTCATTCTCTCATTTTCTAATTTCCTCATTTCCTCATTCTCTCATTCTCTCATTACCCTCATATATCAGTACGCCCTCTCTTTATTCCCTTCATAAAAGTTAATAAACGCCCTATTCACTACCCTATTGCCACCATTGGTAGGGTAATCACCCGTGAAATACCAATCGCCCAAATTCTTAGGGCAAGCCTTATGCAAGTTGTCTACCGTTTGGAAGATTACTGCTACTTCTGAGGCGAAGTTCTTTGGCAAAAGCAAATCTCTTATCTTGTCCGAAATCTCTTCATCGCTGAAAGGAGCATACACTTCTTTTACGTAATTCACTACCTTGTCATCACTTAGCGCTACTTGGGTAAGACACTTGCGGTATACTTCTTCCACAATGTGGTAAGTCCCTCTTTCGTGGTGTAAAGCCAAAGCTGCTTGAAACGCTACAAGGTCTTCTAAACGCGCCATATCTATCCCATAACAATCGGGATAGCGTATTTGAGGTGCCGAAGAGACTATCACTATCTTTTTGGGCTCTAACCTGCCTAATATGCTCAAAATACTTTTTTTTAGGGTCGTACCCCGCACAATACTATCGTCTATAATTACCAAAGTGTCGCCTTTTTGTACCGAACCGTAGGTAATGTCGTACACGTGCGCCACAAGGTCGTCTCTGCTACTGTCTTCGGTGATAAAGGTGCGCAACTTCACATCTTTAATCGCTACCTTTTCAGTGCGTACTTTTTCAGAGAGAATCCTAAGAATTTCACTTTGAGTCGCGGTTGCTAATTGTTTTGCTTTCTGCTCGTTGAGGTATTGTTCGGCTGCTTCTATAAGTCCCAAATACGATGTTTCAGCCGTGTTAGGAATATAAGCAAAAACTGTATCTTTCAAGTTGTGGTCTATCGCTTGGGCAATGCGAGGAAAGAGCAACTTGCCCAACATCTTGCGTTCGCGGTAAATATCTTGGTCGCTACCACGAGAGAAGTAAATGCGCTCAAACGAACAGGCTTTGCGTACCCTTGGGGTAAGTATCTCTTTTACTGCCACCTCTCCACTCTTCTTGATGATAATCGCATTTCCAGGCGGCAACTCGTGTACATTCTCGTATTTTACATTGAAGACCGTTTGTATAGCCGGACGTTCCGACGCTACCACTACCACTTCTTCATCTCGATAGTAAAACGCCGGACGAATACCCGCAGGGTCGCGGAGTACAAAAGCATCGCCGTTACCTATCATTCCTTCCATTGCATAACCACCGTCCCAATACTTAGCTGCACGCTTCAAGATGCGTTCTATATTCAGCCGTTCGGCAATAAAAGGCGACGCTTCCTGTTTGGTATAGCCCTCTTCTTTCAGTTGAAGATAGAGTTTTTCTACCTCATCGTCTAAGAAATGACCGATACCTTCCATTACAATCACAGTGTCGGTTTTGTCTTTGGGGTGTTGTCCAAGGTGTACGAGGTTTTCGAAAAGCTCGTTTACATTGGTCATATTAAAGTTACCTGCCATAATGAGGTTGCGGTATATCCAGTTGTTTTCGCGCAAGAAAGGGTGCACATTCTCGATGCTGTTCTTGCCAAAGGTACCGTAGCGCACGTGCCCCATTATCACTTCGCCTATGTAGGGGAGTTCTCTTTTCTGCAAAGCCACATTGTCTTTCAGTGCAGGATTCGCCTTAAAACCCTCGTTGATACGCTGGTTGATACGCGTAAAGATATCCTGCACCGGTTGCGCCTCGTTGGAACGAATTCTACTGATATAGCGTTCTCCAGGTTGCATATTCAGCTTAATGCTCGCCACTCCTGCACCATCTTGCCCGCGGTTGTGTTGCTTTTCCAGCATCAAGTACATTTTATTGACGCCATAGAAGGCGGAACCGTATTTTTCTTTGTAATATTCCAAAGGTTTGAGCAAGCGGATAAGAGCAATCCCGCACTCGTGTTTGATAGTGTCACTCATTTACAAATAAGAAAAGGCGTTGCATAGGCACGCCTTTATATAGGTTTTAAAATTGATATACTACTTCTAATTTATGGTTGCTAAGAGCTCGCTTGGCTTTCTCTAAGTCCTCAGTAAAGCCCAAAATATAGCCTCCACCCCCCGAACCACATAGTTTTAAGAAATAATCGCCCGAGTCGATTCCCTGCTTCCAGAGCGTTTGAAACTCTTTCGGAATCATCGGTTTGAAGTGGTTCAGCACAATGCCCGATAGACTCTTGATATTCCCAAACAGCGATTTGAAGCGTCCCTTCAAAAAGTCATCTATACAAGCATCGGTATATTTGATAAACTCATCTTTGAGCATCTTCTGGAAAGCCTCGTTCTTCATATTCTCCATAAAGATACGTACCATAGGAGCCGTTTCGCCTATCAAACCACTGTCGAGCAAAAACACTGCGCCTTTTCCGTTAGGCGTTTGCGAGGGAATGCCGGTAGGTTCTATATGGTCCTGTGAATTGATAAGTATCGGCAAACTCAGGTAGCTGTTCAGTGGGTCTAAGCCCGAAGAAGTGCCGTGGAAGAACGATTCCATCTTGCCAAAAATCGCTTTGAGTTGCAATAGCTTTTCGCGGGTAAGGTTTTCCATTGCACTGATAGGCTCAATAGCATATTCGCTGTAAATAGCAGCTACTAAGGCGCCACTGCTGCCCACCCCATAGCCTTGTGGGATACTGCTATCGAAGTACATACCCTCTGCTATATCAGCATTGAGCTTTTCAAGATTGAAGTGCACAATCGGGTTTTCTTCCTCCATAAGGTTTTGTAAGTAAGTAGCGAACTCCCGCAAAGCCTCATTCGATTTGCGAGCATCTTCTTCTTTTCGCAGGTGTGGCTCGCACTGTCCGTGCGACTCGCACTGCGGGTGTGGCTTACACTGTTTGTGCGACTCGCACTTCTTCAGTGTCCCCTTATAAAAGTTATAGGGGATTGCCAAGCCTTTGGAGTTCTTGATAATGCCATACTCGCCAAAGAGGAGTATTTTAGAATAGAAAAGTTTCATTTTTTAGGTAAGCAGGGTAGTATATGAGTAATAACAGACTGCAAAGGTACACATTTTTCGAATATCTCAAATATTTTTCTGAGAGAAATATTTTGTTAATTAGCGTCAGTTCTATATATATCAATACTGATTCACACTTGTGTTTACATTGTAGTCTGTGAAATCCAGCAACGCAGTTGCCAATTTGTACCCATCACATTTGTCAATTGTCAATTATCAATTGAAAGACTATCCGTTTAATCTGTGCCAGACATTTAGGCAACTTGTTGCCTATTTGTTTGATTTTTTTTAAGATTTGTAAGATTTCTGTAGCGTAAGCTACACTTCCTTTACGTCCAACTCAATTCGTCCCTCGTCATTCGTCATTTTTTCCCTTTTTCGTCATACTCCCCCTCTAGTGCCTATGGATTAAGGCTTCCCACCTCCCCATTTTCTTTGCTAATTCCCCAATTATTCTTTCCCTTTTCCGTCATAATCCCGCCTATTGCCTAAGGCCTAAGGCCTATTGCCTATTCCTCTTTCTTTCGCCTCGAAACCCCGTTTTTACCATTTTTATTATTGTTGTATTATACTATGAATCAACTATTTATACACCCCTTTCTATACCAATCGTCCAAGATTCGTATAAGCTTCCTATAAGCTACCTATAAGCTAACTACATTCATCCTCACACCCTTTTTTCATCAAAAATCCCTTCAACCTCCTTTTGGAAATCTCCGTTTTCTTCCGAACTCCTCAACCCTCCCCTTTTTCTAATTCCCTCATTTTCTAATTTACTAATTTCCCCGCCCCCACATACCCAGCTGTGAGCTCTCGCTGGC
>NZ_KB291525.1:33865-47057 GCF_000318315.2 Capnocytophaga sp. oral taxon 324 str. F0483
GCTGGCTTTGGCTCGCACCTTTGGCAAAGTTAATCGTCCGTCGCTTCTCCCCCTAATGCCTATGGCCTATGGCCTTTTCTAATTAAAAGTATATTTCAAAAAGTGTTTAGGTACTGAAAACTTTTATTTTTAGAATCAGAAAGATAAAAAAGTGAGGTTCAACGGCAGAAATTTTTAGAGCATTTATAACTTATAAAAATGTATTTGTCCTAACTTTATAACTATCAAAATGTTCACTAAAATTGTTAATAACTGTGTTGATAACTATTTTGTTTTTGTTGAAAACTTATCGCTTTATTCCGTATCTTTGCCCCAGCAACTAAGGAAAAAACACTTCCCCTTTTTAGGGAACTTATAAAAGCAACATTATTCAATGCGTTATAAATGAGTGATTTATATAAATCACTCAGCACTTTCTTTCTCTCTAACTAAAAGAGGAGGGTTAAAAATAAACTCATTAGGCTATGTTTGTATTATATAAACATTCCTTATACATCACATACTTGAAAATTGTTAATAAAATAGAGAAATTAGTGACCATTATCATTACAACTTGGAAGCTTAATGCTCGAGAAATTAAAATTTGTATCTGAAATAATAATAAAATAAAAAATTATGTCTAAATTCACTAAGCTTACAGCTGAACAGCTTCAAACAAAGCGTAATTTCATCGAAAATTACCTACAATCTCACAATGCCGCTACTGGGTCTCTCTTCGATGCCAATGCCAATGTGGCACATAAAAACATCGCTACGATGGAGGCAGAACTCAATAAAGATATCAATATCCAAGTGAACCGTTCGCTCGTGTCTCACAAAATCGAACAGCTCTTTGGCAAAGAATTAGCCGATGAGTATATCCGTCAGATTGAGGAACACGAAATCTACGTGCACGACGAAACAAGCCTCAAACCTTATTGTGTGAGCGTTTCGATGTATCCTTTGCTCTTGGACGGGCTCGTAAAACTCGGCGGTGAAAGCAAAGCTCCGCAACACTTAGCAAGCTATTGCGGGTCGTTCGTAAACTTCCTCTTTTCCGTTTCCTCACAATTTGCAGGAGCGGTAGCCACAGTAGAGTTCCTAATGTACTTCGACCATTTTGCGCGTAAAGACTATGGCGACGATTACCTCAATACCCATCGTGAAGTGATAGAAAACGAACTGCAACACGTAGTATACGCTATCAATCAGCCAGCAGCAGCACGTGGCTATCAGTCAGTATTTTGGAACATATCGCTGTATGACCGCCCTTATTTCGACTCGATGTTTGGTACATTCGTTTACCCCGATGGTAGCAAACCTTCTTATGAGTCTTTAGACAAGCTCCAACAGTTCTTTATGCATTGGTTCAATATCGAGCGCACCAAGGCGATACTCACCTTCCCTGTAGTAACCGCAGCAATGCTCACTAAGGACAAACACGTGTACGACGAGCATTTTGCGCGCTTCTGTGCCAAAGAACTCAGTGAAGGGAATGCCTTCTTTATATATCAATCAGATAACGCCGATTCATTAGCAAGTTGCTGTCGTTTGCGCAATGAAATTTCCGATAACACCTTTAGTTATTCACTTGGGGCAGGAGGTGTTTCTACTGGTAGTATTAATGTGATAACCATTAATATGAATCGCCTTTACCAAAAACACTTGTCGTTGGAACGCACCTTAGATAATATCCATAAATACCAAGTAGCTTATCGTGCTATTGTTCAGGATTACAAAGATGCGGGTATGTTACCAGTGTACGATGCGGGCTTCATCTCACTTGATAAACAATTCCTCACCGTTGGTATCAACGGAATGGTGGAAGCTGCAGAGTATTTAGGTATTCGTATTTCGGATAATCCCGACTATAAAGCATTCATCAACAAGAACCTCAAACTAATTTACGACAAAAACAAGGAAGCTAAAGCCAAATACGGCTTTATGTTCAATACCGAGTTTGTACCTGCCGAGAACTTAGGCGTGAAGAATGCTGCTTGGGACAAAGCCGATGGCTTACAAGTGCCACGTGATTGCTACAATTCGTATTTCTATATTGTGGAAGACAGCTCTCAAAACCTTATCGATAAGTTCTATTTGCACGGCAACGACTATATACAGTACTTAGACGGCGGTTCGGCTTACCACTGCAATCTCGAAGAATACACCACTGCCGAAGGTTTTTATAAGTTGCTAAATGTAGCCGCTAAAACGGGTTGCAACTACTTCTGCTTTAATATATGCGTAACCGTGTGCAACGATTGTGGCTATATCGATAAACACACGCACGACCACTGCACCCATTGTGGTTCTGAAAATATCGACCACGCGACACGGGTGATAGGCTATCTCAAACGCATCACTAATTTCTCTAAAGACCGACAAAAAGAAGCTAAAATACGTTACTATGGGAACGCTACGGTATAGCAGTTACGATATAGTCCTCCAAGAAGTACCCAACGAGATATCCCTGTGTTTTACCATCACAGGGTGTCCGTTAGGCTGCGAAGGTTGCCATTCCGAATATATTTGGGACGGTAGCAAAGGTTGTGCGCTTACTAATGAAGGTTTGGAACAACTGCTTAGCAAGTATGAAGATATGATAAGCTGTGTGCTGTTTATGGGAGGCGAGTGGCAGGTAGAGACCCTGCTCTCGCTTATCTTTCAAGTGAAGTGCAAACGGCTGAAAACGGCACTCTATACAGGGCTCAACCTCAAGCAAGTACAGCGCAAATACCCTGAGTTGTTAGGGTGTTTAGACTACATCAAAACCGGCAAGTGGTTACCTAAACTCGGTGGACTCGATAGCCCCACCACCAATCAAGAGTTTTTAAACCTACAAACCGGAGAGGTGATGAACAAAGTGTTTTTAAAGGTAAAAGGAAAAGCCTGACTGCAAGCGTAGCTAGGTGTGTGAATAAGAAAATAATACCAAGATTTCACACGTACGGCTATCTCCTCTTTTATTGTCGCTTGTGTGATGGGAGGATAGACTACAAACATACGAAAGACAAACAGGAAGTAATAAAAAAAGAACGACTGAATTCAGTCGTTCTTTTTTTATTACTTGTTTAACACTCTCCTTAGGGTAAGGGTGGCTAATACTAAATATACCAAACACAGTGCCCACATTCCCAGCCAATATGGCATAATGGTAGTGATATGAGCTCCCATCTGGGTAATAGATATAAAACCCTTGCTCCCTAAAGTAGTAGGTACAATATACGAAAAAGCACTCAGCCATTCAGGCATCGCTACGGTAGGCCACGAAAAGCCAGTAAGCATCACCGCAGGCAAAGAGGTATACATAATGAGCATAATGGCGTCTTCACGTCGATGTAAAAAGTTCAGCAAGCAAAGTCCCATAAATACAATCGACAGGATAAATGGTATCATAAAAACCATAGTGCTTAGTATCGTGCTACGTACAGGAATGCCAAACAGTGGCATTATAATTCCTAAAATAATGAGTAATATCACCATTGAAAAGGCTAAATAAGTAGTAGCTTTCCCCATTACAATAGGCAAAGCTCCCCAGAAACTATCGGAGTTAGGATATATTTTTTTAAGTTTATTCCCCTCTCGCATCGTTCCTCCTAACATACCTACGGCAGTGAGTATGGTAGTTTGAAAGATAATCACAAGCACTATGGGAATAAGGAAAGTAGCATAACCCAAAGAGGGATTGTATAAGCTCACTACTTGGGCACTCACGGGCATTGCCTCATCGTGCGCTTGGGTAGGGAGTTTGCCTTGTGCCGAAGTGCGTTTCACCTCAACTCCTGCATTCAGGTAAGTAGCCGACACTTTAGCGGCGGTAAGTATTTGCTTGTAATAAAGCATATAGGAAGCATCGGCATAGACCGATATAGTGGGTTGTTCTCCGCGTTGTAGGTCACGTGCAAAACCGTTGGGAATGGCTACTATCCCCCGTATTTTCTCCTGCTGAAAGGCTTTTTCAGCTTCGGTGAGGTTGAGGTAACTGCTGTAAATAGCGGTCTGACTCGTAGCATCAATCATACGCAACAACTGACGGCTTTGCGCAGTATTATCCTCATCTACTACTCCAATAGGAAGCTCTTGCAAAGTCTCTTCGGAATAGAGATAAGTATAGATAAACGACACCGCAATCGCTACAATTACAAACGAAAAGAAAACCGCTTTGTCGCGGAATATATATTTGGCTTCCCAAAGCATTGCACGAGTAAAGTCGGCTGAACTTTGATATATATAACTTCTAAATTGTTTCATATCCTCCTGATTTAATCTTTTTCACAAACATAGGATAAGCCACTATAAGCAACAGTCCAAAGAGCAACAATGCCAAAAGTGGTTGCCACGTCATCTCTATAGGAATACCCTTAATGGCGCGATTTACATAGTATTTCATAAAATGAGCATACGGAAAGATTTGCGCTAAATACTGCAAACTCTTAGGTAGCCCTTCCATAGGAAAAGTATAAGCCGCAAATGAGAAGGCAATCGCTGTAAAACCACTGCCTATGGTAAGTGCCGACCTAAAATTAGGCAATATAGAAACGAGTGCAATACCTATAATCTGATAGATTACTACTAAGGCAAAAGTAATAAGCACCACATTCAGCATTGGGATATGCAAAGGAGCCCCGATAAGCTCAAAGAGGAGGTAATTCATCCACCACGCTACAAAAAGGAGCACTAATGTATAAGGGAAGAGTTTCCCCACAAGGGCTTTCAGCGGACTGCCACCTGCTTGTTTGAGCCACTGTTTCCCTCGATGGTAGCGGAATTCTACTCCTAATACATACACCGTAACCATCATTACAATCATTTGGAGCATCATTGGCAAGAGTGCTGTGAGCAGGTAATAGGCATAATTAGAATAAGGATTGTATAGACCGTGGTCGTCTACCTTTACGGGTTGAGCTTCGGCACGTACCTTCTCGGTTTGTTGCCCTTTTTGCATTTTCTTCTTCATCACCAAGCCTGCTGAGAACATCCCTACGGTAGTTTGGAAATCCTTTTGGATAAGACTTGCCCCCAGCATAAACTGACTATTGGTATAGCAAATCACCGATTGGTTTTCACCTTTAAAAAGTTTTTGCTGAAAGTCGGCAGGGATAACGATAAAGCCCATTATCTGCTGTTGCTGGATAAGTCGTTGGGCTTCTTTTTCATCGGTGAGTTTGATTTTCAGGTTGATGTTTGGAGTAGCATCGAGCATACGCAAAAGGTTTTCGGACAGCTGGCTCTGGTCGTAATTGATATACGCCATAGGGAGGTCGCGTGGTACTCCTTTGTAGAATACCGCCGCAAAGAACCCAAAGATAACCAAGGGAAACGCCAAAACGTAAAACAGCCGTTTGGGTGATAGGAAAAGGTTCTTGCATTCTTTTTTAAATAAATACATAATTAATTTGTCAATTAGCTAATTAGTTAGATTTCTTCAGCGTCTTCTAAGTTTTCTATTAAGATAGGGGCTTCTTCTTTAAAATGAAAAGAAACTCCATAAGGCTCGCAAAAGCTGAAACCACCTCCGGCAAAATGCAATATCCATTCTTTGTTGTCATAGAATAGGAACTGCGGACTTTCAAAAGGAACTTCTTGCAAGGGAACACTTAACAATCGTTTTTCTTCTTCTGAAAGATGAAAGCCATCTGAGCATATCAGCAGTTGTTCTTGAAAATAAGAAAGAGCTTTGGCAACCAACTTATCTGCGCTGACAAGGATTTTTTCAATAAAAGCAATAGTATCAGGTGCGATGGTTTTACTTTTGCTAAACACAGAAAAAGGTAGCTGTAAAGTTTCTTTGTAGAAATCACTTTTCCACTGATATGAAGCCTCCCAAAAATAGTCGTCTCTCACTTTTTGTGAGAAAGTAAGAGTGCCAAACTTGGTGGTATAATTAGATGTGTTCATTGCTTTAACCAATTAACTTCTTCTTTACTAAGGAGAAAGTATTTATATACAAAGTTTTCGCAGGCTTCTTGTTCGCTATTAAAAGACTGTTCATCACAGAAACAACGAGTATCGGCGAGGCATACCACCCATTGGTATTGGTTTTCTCGTTGCAGAAAGCAAGTGTTGCCCACAGCTACATTTCCTTGCTCAAAAGTATTTGTTTTAAAATAACACTGAGCAGGGTTATAGTTCAAGGCTTCTAAAGCTTGTAACAACTCTTTGAATGTGAGAATAGGGAGTTGTTCTTTTATCTGGGCTAAAAGTTGTTGTCTTTTCTTCCTTTCTTGTTTGTTTTTTATAGAAAACCAAATGAATATAAACGCCCAAGCCAAAACAGCTATTGATAGAGGGGCAAGTATATTGTAATTCACAAGAGCATTCCACATAGGCTTTTAGGTTTATTCAGATATAATGAACAAAATTGAGGCTATTCTGAGGGTGATTTTGTTATTGTCTTCTTGTTTTTAACGAGTGTTGTAATTCCTAATACAAAAAATAATACCCAAGAAAGTACCACAAAGATACATTTCATAAGAGAAAAATAGGGCGCTAAGGTCTCTATCCATAAGTTTTCAGGATAGTGTGTGAGCATTGTAATGGTACTAAAATTTTCTGAATAATCAGAAATACCTCCTATTATTGGGAAGTATGATAAGAAAAGGAGCTTTCTTTGGCTGAGTTTTTCTAAAAAGAAACGTATCAGTTGATAGTAGGTAATAGCAAACAGACCGGGATATATCATATCCACAGGAATTTGTCGGTATAAATAGAAATGGCGACCTTCTTCACCTAAACGCTTAAATAGCTCTTGAATGTAAGTAGCATCATAAAACGGAGGCACATCTAAAATATCCATTCCTCCAGCCATTGCTTTAAGAGCTGGTACGGTTACCAACATCAAATAGGCATATACTGAAGTAGTAATGATAAAAAGTATCCAAAGTTTTTTCTTTTTCATTTCTAATTAATTTTTGTTGTTTTTCTAAATTATCACGGATATTCCCAATCCTAAGAAAGATTACGGAGTTTACACCCCTAACGCTTCTCTTTCCTTCTTTGGTACTTTGGCAAGTACTTGGTTGTAAGAGTGCTGTACCATTTCTTTGATAAGGACTTCGGGAAGACTCTCTAAAAGGATGGTATTCCAATGTTTTTTATTCAGGTGATAGCCTGCTACAATCTTATCGGGGTACTGCTCGCGGAGCTCTACCGCACGCTCAGGTTCGCATTTGAGGCTAACACTCATAGGCACGCGGTTTAGGTTCATCAGTGCAAAGATATGATTTGCTATACGGAAGACCAAAAAGTCCTCCCCGAAAGGCATATCCTCAGTAGTGTGAGGTAAAGTTAAACAAAAATCTCTAAAGGTTTCTATGTTCATTTTGTTTAGGTAAGAGATAAGAGGTAAGAGGGGGCTCGTTCCTCATTATCAATTGAATATAAGACTACATTTCCGACACTCTCTTGCGGTAGCCTCTTGGTGAATACACTTACACTTAACCTTCTCTTATCCTTCGCTCATTGTTCGCTTAAGCTATATGCATCTTACTCCCTCATTAAACTGTAATCTCCACCATATTGCCATCAGGGTCAAGGATAACACTTTCGTAATACCCATCACCTGTGGTACGAGGAAGACTAAAACACACATAGCCTTCATTTACGATTTTCTGAGTAAGCGCATCAACCGCTTCTTTACTCCCTACACTGAAAGCAAAGTGTATAAGTCCTTCATTCATTATCTTGTCCAAACGTTCACTAAGATTGGGGCGCCACATAATTTCTAAGCGAGCTCCACTATCAAAACTTAGAAAGTAGGTATGCAAGTCCGTTTTAGGATTATGGTACAACTCGTTTGATTTTGCCCCGAAGAAAGTCTCATAAAAGGCTTTAGAAACTTCCAAATCTTTTACATATAAAGCGATATGATCTATTTTCATAGTGATATTTTATTAATGAGTCAATTAAGCAGTTTTTACCATTTTGTATTTCTTCCTTTCTCCCTCTACAGTTGCTACTACTTTAAAACCAAGTTTTGTATAAAGACCTTTAGCTATGGGGTTGTCATCAAATACATTTAGGCTAATAGAATGAACTCTTTTATCCTCAAAAAGCATTGCGATAAATAACTGCATTGCTGAGGTACCTAATCCTTTTCCTGTAAGCGAAGGATTGATAAGAAATCTACCAATATGTACGTTGCTCCCTTCTACTCTTATTTGCTGAATCATCCCTATAAAACTACCCTCTGCCTCAATACGATAACAATGAGACAAAGCATTGAGCTCTTCCATTGTAAGAGGATACTGCAAAGCATCTCCTGCCCATTGTTGCAAGAAATCAGCTCCTTTGCTATTTGTCCAATGTATAATAGCTTGCTTATCTTTAGTTGATAACCCTTCAGTTATTCTCATTTTTCACTTACTAATACCGACATTCCGGGTCTTAAATCCTTTACTTTTTGGGTAGGGTAGGCTTTGATAGCAAAAGTTTTCTTGTCGAAGTCGCCTTTGCTTTTGGTAGCTGTCCAAGTGGCAAAATCGGCTTGTACGGCGATGTGTTTTACTTCCAACTCTATCTCCTGATTGCCAAGGGCGGGTACGATGCCTTTGAATTTAGTGCCTATCTTGAAGTCTGCCATTTTATCTTCGCGTATGTTGAACACCACCCACTCGTCTTGGGTATCGATGAGGTTCATCACAGGGTAACCCGCATTCACGATTTCGCCTTCGTTGGGGATAATGGTTTGTATCTCGGCATCGGCAGGGGCAAACACTTTAGCACCATCTTTATAGGCATTTACCTCAGTAATGACCCCTTGCGCTTGGGCTACAAGGGCTCGGGCAGCGGTTTTATCCTCTACACGAGCTCCGTTTTTCGCCATTTCGTATTGTGATTTGGCTGCTTCGGCTTGTTTTTGTAAGGCAACCATTTGGGTATAAGCCTCATCTTTCTTTTGAGCAGGCAATACCTTTTCGTTATAGAGGTTGCTCACACGCTGATAGGTTTTCTCAGCGAGCTGGGCAGCTGCTTCGGCTTGTTGCCATACATTGTAAGCCCCTTGAATCTGTTCGCTACGAGCACCGCGTTGTGCTTTATCGGATTGAGCTTGTGCTGCCAAACGTGCTGCTTCGGCTTGAGAGAGTTTGGCATCGAGTTCAGTGCTTTCGAGTTCCAAAAGGAGGTCGCCTTTGTGCACTTGGTCGCCTTCCTGCTTGTAGATAGCTTTCACCCTACCAGGTACTTTTGGGGCAACGTTGATTTGTTTGGCTTCTACTTGTCCTTGCAAATATACAGGTTCGCGGTTACTAAAAAAGTAGATAGAAAGAATAAGAACTACTGCAAATACAGTGATTGTTACAATAAGACCGGTGATGTTTTTCTTTTTCATTGTTTATTTAGTTAAGAGTTTATGAGAGGCACGAGCTACAAGCTCGCGCCAGCGTATGATTATCAGGGTAGTCAACTTTGCCAAAGTCTAAAACTTTGGCAAAGTATAGCGATATAAGAGGTAAGAGCATTTGTGTCGCTCTACCTTACTTGTTCGCTGAATTTATCGCTCATTCCGCAGGTTTCGAGGAGCTGGGCGAGGGTTTTGTCCATTTCAAAAAGGGCTTGGTAGCGTTTGATTTTGATAGAAGCCAAATAAAGGTTGGCATCGGCTACATCGGTGGAGGTGGAGAGACCTTCGGCAAAAGCTTTGTCGCGGGCACGTACGAGCTCTTCGGCAAAACGCAAACTCTCTTCTAAGCTGAGGTATTGCTCACGTTGCTTTTCAATCTCGGTGTACTGTTTTTTCACTAAGGTTTGTACGTCTTTTTCGGCTTGTGCAGTGATGAGCTCCACACTCTCACGCATCGCTTTGGCTTGGGCTATCTTGTTCTTGTCCTGTAAACCGTTGAAGAGATTCCACTGTAACCCTACACCCACTACCCAGTTATCGGGTTCGGTTAAAGGTAGATTTTCGCTCCACAAGTACTTTTTACCTACTACGGCTACATCGGGCAAATAAGCGGATTGTTGCGCTTTTACGCTTTGGGTAGCCATTTGGGCTTTCAGTTTGGCTTGCACAATCATAGGGTAGTGCTCTTTGGCTTGCTGTTGGTAGTATTCAAGCGATTGAAGAGGTGCCACCTCAAAAAGTTCGGTGGTGAGGGCAGTGAGGGGTTGCTCGGTAGTGCCCATTACGCCATAGAGCGCTGTTTGCGCTAATTGTATGTCCTTTTCAGCAGCCATCACCTCACGCTCGGCATCGGTAACGGCTTTTTTAGCTTGCATTGTTTCTACGGAAGCTATCATTCCGTTTTTTTCGAGCTTTTGGGCATTTTCATAGTGATGTTGCGCTGTTTCAAACGACTGTTTTCTCACTTCCAACGCTTTTTGAGCTAACTGTACTTGAAAATAACGTTCCGCCAACTCACTGATGAGGGCATTTTCGGTTTTTTTGCTCTCTACGGTGGCTATTTCGGTGTTGAGCGCACTCACACGATTGCCTACACGCACCTTTCCACCAGCAAAAAGCACCCATTTGGCATCGGCGCTTACTTTCCAAATGTCTTGTTTCTGGAACTCATAACGCCAGTCTTGGGCAAAAAGCGGTTGTATTCTGCCAAGTAGCGGGGCAAAAAGCGGACGCATAGGAGCAGGCACTTGGGTTGCGAATCCCTGTAAGCCACTTTGTAATGGCGCCTTATACTCGTTAAAGCTCAACGAAAGCGGGTCGGAGAGGTGCATATAGCTCGCGTTAAGGCTCAGTTGGGGCAGATAGAGCCCACGGAATGACTTGCGGTTATAATCGGCTGCTTCGGTTTGTTTTTCGATGCCTTTGAGTTTTTGGTTGCCTGAACGCATCTGGCTAAGCGCATCGTCGAATGAGAGCGATTGCGCTCGTAATGAAGCTGTTATCCCTATAACGAAGAGGCATAGTAAAGTATATTTTTTCATAAAAGGAAACTTTTTATTTCTACGGGGCAAAATTACGGCGATTTTTCCAGATGAACGACTCGTTTGTTTGCAAAGTTTTTAAGATAGATTAAAAAATAAAGCCTCTTAATTTATTTCTTCTCTATTTGACAGCCGTATGACTTTGTTTTATCAAAGGTTAAAATATATCGTTTTCCTTGGTAGGTGAATCTTACCCCTATTTGAGCTGTATTTTCAAAGGTTTCAGTGCGGGGTAAATCGGGAAGAGCTGTATCGCCTACTTGGATAATATGCATAAACAAGTCTTCTTTAGAAGCTGTTTGTGGGCTCACTTCTATACGCCAATGTCCCAACTGTGGGTGATTGGCAGGAGGGAGATTCATATTATACCCGTAATCTTGTGGAGTGAGTTTGGGTAGAGGCCAGTTGCGTCCGTCAGACCAGAAATCCTTTCCACTTCCACCTATTTTAGTAAGTGTAGCATTGGCAGGGAATAAAGTACGGCAAATCATCTTGCCTCCGTCGGAGGTTTCCGAGAACTCCCTGCTACCTTTCATCACAGGTTCGTTGATGGTGTGTATCAGCCACGTTTTGGGATAATTTTTGTCGGTAGATGTTACCCTATCGAACACTACAAAAAGGTCGGGGTAGAAATATATAAATTCACGCACGACTAACGAGGCTTTTTGGCTGTTGTAGCTTTTAGTAGCATCGGAGGCGAGATATACATAATCGTCAGTGATACGCTTCTCTTTCAGCACAGAGCCTAATATGTTGTTTTGTCCGCCATCGTTGGGGATAGGTTCGAACTTGTTTTCGGTAGAAGCCCCTCCGCCCCAGTATTCGGGCATTTTTTCATTGGGCATTCTGATGGTTACGCAGTTATGGGCTACCGTACGGGCGTAGTAATGCGACAAATGCCAGCCAGGTTCGGGGCGGGTGCCTGTATCTAACGCACGGTAACCTTTTTTGTAGATAGTGAAATGATTATTATCGAAGTGCTTGTGGTAAGAGGTTTTGCCTCCGCTCACAAAAAGAGCATAAGTGTCGTTTTCGCCCGTTCCTGAACGCATAATGACTTCTCCCGTACCCTCGAAATACACGGCACCTTTACCCGAAGGTGTCGCTCCCTGAGTTCCTTGAGGGTATTTTTGTAAGAACGGCATAAAGGGTAGTCGTTCTGTATAATGTTTCTTATTGAATAAGCCTAACAGGCGTTGTATATTGGTAGAACTTCCATAAAGAGAGGCTATCTCTCTCAGGTGATAATTGATGTCTCTTTCGGGGAGCAAGCAATCGTAGTGATAACTGTCGCCAAAGCCAAACTCGCGATTGTTTGGTAAGCGATTCCAATCGATATAGTCCAAATATTTGAATACGTAGTTGAGCCTTTGAGAGAGGTCTACGCCTGTGGCTGCGCGATGACTGCGAATGAAATTGAAATCGGCGATAGGATAAGCACCTAACGAATAGCCTACACACCCTGTGACAGCCCCTCCGCTCATACCGATAATATCACGACGATATTCTGCCATTTTCATATTCAGGGCAAATCCCTTTTGAAACATATCTTCACAGCGTGCGTTATCAATACCGTCGTTGTGAAAAGTAATACCTATATACCACGGTAGGGCATCTGTGCCATAAAACCCTGTATTGTATCCCCCTGTATTCTCCCGATTGCGCTCTGGGCGTAATCCTTTTCCGTGCCAAGCAATATCCATCATTACCTGATAAAGAGGTTTGCCTATTTGCTCTCGTTCTTTGGGGGTTAAGTAGTCGTAAATCCAATCATAAGCGCATAATGCATTGATTTGAGGAAACACATACCAATCAGCATTCAAGTTGTGACTTACCCGAAGGCGGTAATATTCAGTGATTTTTTGTAAGAATTTTTTGGTATAGTCGAGATATTTCGCTTCACCCGTTATCAAATATAATATGGCGACTTGCGATACTTTAGAGATTTTCAAACCGTTATCAGTACCATTCACCGCGGTAGGATTTTCAAAAGAGATAGGTTCATTTAAGAGCTTATCCACATCTCTTTTAGTTTCGGTATACGTATCCAGAGCCGAGCTTTGGGCAGCGTTTTTGATATTCGGAATATCTTCTTTAGTAATAAAAAGGCGTGGGTGTTCGGTGCGAACAACGCCTGTTATCTCTTGCTCATCAGGGTCTGTATCTTTACGACACGATAGCATCGCTATTAACAGAGTCCATAGCATCATAAATACTGCTTTTTTCATAAGTAAAGAATGTTTTTAGTTTATTTAATTGTTCTTGTTGCTTTGCTATATTTAAGGTGAGTTCGACGTAAGAAAAGTGTAGCTTACGCTACAGAAATCTT
>NZ_KB291525.1:47077-47456 GCF_000318315.2 Capnocytophaga sp. oral taxon 324 str. F0483
GTGTAGCTTACGCTACAGAAATCTTACAAATATTTACAAATCAAACAAATGGGCAACAAGTTGCCTTTAGACACATATTCTGCTATGCCAGCTCGCAGACTACACACAGATTACACGAGTTTGACTCGGATATTGTTTATAAATGGAATGTGATTTGTTTCAACGATGCAAAGTTACGATGAAAAAATGAGATAAGCAACTGTAGCAAGACAGGTGCGAGCCGCACAGGCAGTGTGAGCCACACGGGCAGATTAATTAGTAAATTAGAAAATGAGAGAATTAGCAAATGGGGAGGATTGAGGAGTTCGGAAGGAAACGGAGATTTCCAAAAGGAGGTTGAAGGGAATTTTGATGAAAAAAGGGTGTAAGGAGGGTGGGG
>NZ_KB291525.1:47476-87907 GCF_000318315.2 Capnocytophaga sp. oral taxon 324 str. F0483
ATAATATAATACAACAAGGTTAAAAATGTTAAAATCGGGGTTTCGATACGAAAGGAAGAGAAAGTAATAATGCTTTCACCTGCCCTCTATTTGAGAAAAGGGATATAGTGAAGTAAAGATTAGGGAGGAAAAATACAAAAATACGAAAAACTTTTTTAAAAATCAATATTGACGGGTGTTTATTATTTTTATATCTTTGTACCTTATTAAGGTTATACTTTGTATTTTTTAAAGACTTAAGATATGAAAGCAAGAAATATTATAATCTTTATCTTAATTTGCATTGCGTCGTTTTTCTATGTAAACTTCTTTTATGCTATAGAAGTTCCTTATTTTAGCTATGAGGCGATGTCGAAAACATTTTCTGTGCTAATCTTCCCTTTTGTGGGGATGTTTGTGTTCTTTTGGTTTCAAAAAAGAGGTTCTGAGCATTCTTAAGAGTCCTCTTCCGCTATGCTCTCAAAAAAGATTGATAATAAAAGTTATATTGACGTCGGTTAGACATAAAGTAGCAGGAGAGGTGAGAGGCTAATCATCGGAAATCAAGGCTACGAATTATGAAATAGCTTTTTAAGACTTCGTTTGAAGATTAAAATTGGGGCAAAGTTTGAGACATTATCAAAATGAGAGGCACAAAGGAAGAAAAAATTGCACTTGATGGTGGAATAGGCAAGGCGAATAGCTGAAAAATCTTTTTATTGTTATTTGCTATTTAATTTGTACATTTGCACCTTAATTGTTAAACTGAGATATTTAAGCATATGAATTTAACACCAGCAATCAGAAAACAATATACTACTGAACAAAAAACGGCTTTGGAAGCTCAGCGCTTGGCTCAAGAGATTGCCTTTGCGCCTGTGGTGTTCCAAATATCACACCTAATGGTAAAACTCGGCGTGTTCGAGGCTTTGTGCAATGCCCCTGAAGGATTGACAATGCAGGAGGTGGCGACTAAAACACAGCTGAGTGACTATGCTGTAAAAATACTTTTGGAGTCGTCGCTTTCCATAGGTACGGTACTCTTGAAAGAGGGCGACCGCTTTGCGATATCAAAAGCAGGTTGGTTTTTACTTCGCGACAAGAGCACCCGTGTGAATATGGAATTCATTCAAGAGGTGTGTTACGAAGGGTTGTTTCACCTTGAAGAAGCACTTAAAGAAGGGAAACCTGCGGGACTTAAAGTGTTTGGGTCTTGGCCTACAATTTATGAGGGGCTCTCACAATTGCCTAAAAAGGCGCAAGAAAAGTGGTTTGCTTTTGACCATTACTATTCTGATTACTCTTTTGAAGATGCTTTAAATATCATTTTTAAACGCCCTGTAAAGACGCTCTTAGACGTGGGAGGTAATACGGGACGCTTTGCGTTAAAGACCGTGAGCTTTAACCCCGATGTGCAGGTAACCATTATGGACTTACCTCAGCAACTGGGTTTGATGAAAAACAATATCGCAGGCAAACAAGGAGCTGAGCGTATTGGAGGCTATCCGGCTAATCTGTTGGACGCCTCTGTGCCTTTTCCGAAAGGTTTTGATGTGATATGGATGAGTCAGTTTTTGGATTGCTTCTCAGAGGAGGAAGTAACGAGTATTCTCAGTAGGGCAGCTGCTGCGATGGACGCTCATACCGAGTTGTATATTCTGGAAGCCTATTGGGACAGACAACAACACGAAACGGGGGCGTATTGCCTTACCCAAATCAGTGTGTATTTTACGGCAATGGCAAACGGCAATAGCAAGATGTACTATTCGGGCGATATGATAAAATGCGTGGAACGCGCTGGACTAAAGGTAGTGGATATCTATGACAACTTAGGCAGTGGCAATAGCCATACGCTGTTTAAGGTAGTGATTAATGGTTAATGGTTAGTGGTTAATGATTAATGGTGGTTGTGCGACAGGCAGTGGGAGCCACACGGGTAACTTTTGGGAGAAAATAGATGTATAGAAATATTATAAAACCGGTATTAGACTTCCTTACAGCACTGATTGCCTTTATTGTGCTGAGTCCTATCTTTGTGGTGGTGATGGTAGGGTTGTGGTTTGCTAATGACGGGAAGCCGTTTTTCTATCAGTTACGACCTGGGAAAGGAGAACGCATTTTTAGGATTATCAAGTTCAAAACAATGAACGACCGTTGTGATGCTAATGGACAGCTTTTGCCTGATGCAGAGCGACTCACGAAAATAGGGGCTTTTGTACGGAAGACTTCGCTTGATGAAATTCCACAGTTGCTGAATGTGCTGAAAGGGGATATGTCGGTTATAGGTCCGAGACCGTTATTACCTCAGTATTTACCTTTGTATAACGAGACTCAGAAGCGTAGGCACGAGGTAAAACCAGGTATCACTGGTTGGGCGCAAGTGAATGGGCGCAATGCTATCAGCTGGGAAAAGAAATTTGAGTTGGACGTGTGGTACGTAGACCACCAATCATTCGTATTAGACCTTAAAATACTGCTTCTCACGGTGAAGAAAGTGTTTATACGCGAAGGGATATCACAAGAAGGACAAGCTACAATGGAGGAGTTTAGAGGAGGTCGTAGCACGACAAGCAGTTTGTAGCACGACAAGTATTTTTTATAAATGAAAGGAGAAAATAATATATTAATTACGTCGGCAGGGCAACGGGTGGCGTTGTTGCGAGCTTTTCAAAGAGAATTAAAAGAGCTATTCCCTGAGAGCAAGGTGTATGCGGTAGATATGAACCCCGCTTTCTCGCCTGCTTGCCAGATAGCCGATGGATATGCCTCTATATGTAAAGCAACTGATGAGAATTATCCACAAGCCTTATTAGAACAATGTTTGCAATGGGGTGTAAAACTTATTGCCCCTACTATTGATACTGAACTACTGATGCTTGCTAAGCACCAACGACTTTTTTTAGACAAAGGAATTACCCCTGTGGTTTCCTCATTAGCATTTGTGCAACAATGTAGGGATAAACGACTTACAAACACTTTTTTTCGAGAAAAAGGCATAGAGGTACCTGTTTCTATTGATAAAACACGACCTACTTTTCCGCTCCTTATAAAGCCCTACAATGGTTCGCTTAGCAAAGATATTTTTGTGATACGCAAGGCAGATGAGCTGACTGATTATCACCTTAACAACCCCGACCTGCTTTTTATGGAGTATATAGACCCAAAAATGCACGATGAATATACAGTAGATACCTATTACAATCGCAATGGAGATTTAAAATGCGCGGTACCCCGCAAACGCATATTTGTGCGTGCAGGTGAAATCAATAAAGGGATTACTGAAAAGAACGTATTAGTGCCATTCGTTACAAAACATCTTGCGCATATTGAAGGGGCAAAAGGCTGTTTAACGATGCAATTTTTTTTAAATCGGACGACAAAACAAGTGATAGCTATTGAAATCAATCCTCGTTTTGGAGGAGGTTTCCCGCTTAGCTATGCCGCAGGAGCTAATTACCCTAAATATTTAATAGAAGAATACTTATTAGACAAAGAAATACCAGTGAACAACAATTGGGAAGACCGTTTGTTGATGCTTAGGTATGACGAAGCTGTTTTTGTAAGCCATTATGAGTAGCAAGTACGTTATTTTTGATTTAGACGATACTTTGGTATATGAAATCGACTATTTGAAGTCGGCTTACCGAGCAATAGCTTCTTTGGTTGTCTCTGAGGCGGTAGCAACGGAAAGGCTTTATAAGCAAATGATTTGTGAATATCAAGAAGGAAGGAATGCTTTTGGATATGTGGCAAAGTACTTTCCACATTTCAGTATGGAACAATTATTGCAGGTTTATAGAAACCATTTCCCTGTAATATCTTTAAATGAAGGAGCACAAGAAGTTTTAGTTTTTTGCAAAGCCCAAGGCTATAAAATAGGACTCATTACTGATGGACGATCAGTTACACAGCGCAATAAGTTGAGAGCTTTAGGAATAGAAGCCCTGTTTGACAGAATTGTTATTTCGGAAGAATTTGGCAGGAGTAAACCTGACTTACGCAACTATGAAGTGTTTACAGAAAAAGATATTAAGGCGTATTGCTATATAGGCGACAATCCTGCAAAAGACTTTATAGCTCCAAATATATTGGGATTGACGAGTTACTGTTTGCTCAATAAAGGATGGAATATACACCCGCAGGATTTCGAGGTAGCTCCTGAACAACAACCTACCTATATTATCACAGAATTAAAAGACCTTATACACACGTTATGAAAGAAAAAATATGGCTTTCTTCCCCACATATGGGAGGGAACGAACTTAAATATATCCATCAAGCCTTTGAGGAGAATTGGGTAGCCCCCTTAGGTCCTAATGTAAATGGCTTTGAAGAGGATTTACAGCACTTTTTAGGCAATGGAGTGAAAGTATCGGCACTTTCGGCGGGTACGGCAGCCTTGCACCTAGCTCTTATAGAGTGTGGGGTGCAAGCAGGCGATGAGGTGCTCTGTCAATCGATGACTTTTTCAGCTTCTGCTAACCCTATCGTATACCAAGGAGCTACGCCCGTGTTTGTAGACTCGGAAGAGAGCACCTGGAATCTCTCTCCCGTTTTCTTAGAAGAAGCTATTAAAGACCGCATCAAGAAAGGCAAGAAGCCCAAAGCAGTAGTAGCTGTATCGCTCTACGGAATGCCTTTCAAAATAGAGGAGGTGCTCACTCTATGTAAAAAGTATGATATTCCATTGGTGGAAGATGCCGCCGAAGCCTTAGGAAGCACTTACAAAGGGAAACCTTGTGGTACTTTTGGTAGGTTTGGGGTACTGTCGTTCAACGGCAATAAGATTATCACTACCTCAGGAGGAGGGGCTTTGGTATGTCACACTCAAGAAGAGAAAGATAAAGCTGTATTTTTGAGCACCCAAGCGCGCGACAACGCTCCTCACTACCAGCATTCGCACATAGGGTATAACTACCGTATGAGCAATATTACGGCAGGCATAGGTCGTGGACAAATGGAGGTATTGCCACAGCGCATTGAAGCCCGCCGAAAGATGCACGCTTTTTATGCCGACTTGTTCAAAGGAATTGAAGGGATAAAATTACTTACAGAGCCCAATGAAGATTACTTTTGTAATTATTGGCTTTCGGCTATTACCATTGATAAAACTAAAACAGGATTTGATAGAGAAGACTTGCGATTAGCCTTTTTGGAAGAAAATATTGAAACGCGCCCCTTGTGGAAACCTATGCACTTGCAACCTGTGTTTGCCTCAGCTCCTTACTATGGTAAAAAGACCTGTGAGCACTTATTTAACAATGGTTTATGTTTGTCCTCAGGTTCTAATCTTACTGATGCAGACCGAGAGAGAATAAAAGGCGTTTTTAAGAAATTATAAAGTGTCTCTATAAAATTAAAAAGAATTTTGTACCTTTGTGCAAATTTTTCCATTTATATTTAAAACAATGCCTCAAGCACATACATATAGTGATAGCACTTTGGTAAACTTAGCTACTGCCCGTTACACCCCACGTTGGATAGTGGTGTGTATGGAAGTGTTTTTGCTATTTATAGCTCTATTCTTTTCCTTTTTTGTAGTAGAACGCTTGGGGGTATATATTTCCGACAGTATTCCTCTTTACAAACGCTATTTATTAGTTATCGGGGTGAACATCTTTTTTATGTTCATCTTCCGTACTTATTCAGGGATTATACGGTATTCTACTTTTAGAGATTTGTTTCGCATTCTGCTTTCAAGTGGGTGCACGGTAATAGCAATGTTTATTGCCAACAAGATAAGTCTGCACGTTATAGGTGAAAAAGTGTTGTTGAACCCTATTCTACTGATATATTTTACAGTGTCGTTCATCATACTATTTGTATTTAGGTTATCGGTAAAAGAGTTTTTCTATTTGGTAAAAGAAATTAATAGGCGTACTTCTAAGAGGCGTATTCTTATCTTGGGGATAGATGATGAAGCAGTTGCTTTTGCCAATGGGATTATAGGCAATGCTGCCATTCCTTATTCGGTAGTAGGTTTTCTTACAGGGCGTACGAATCCTAAACAGGCTACTCTATTAGGTAGACCTATTATCTCAAAAGATAAATTTATAGATACTCCTTGTGAAGAATTAGAGGCTGATGGGGTGCTCATAAACAAGAACCATCTTTCGAAAGAAGAGATGACTTTTTGGGTGAATGTGTGTTTAGACAAAGGTTTGCAAATACTCAAAACCCCCGCATTACAGAAATTACGTCCAGAAAAAGAAGGATTTAATCTTCATAAAATACAAATAGAAGACCTCTTAGGACGTAGACAGATAGTATTAGATAACGAAGAAGTACGCGAAAAACACTACCACAAAAATATATTGGTGACAGGAGGAGCGGGGTCTATTGGTAGTGAGTTGATACGACAGATAGCTACCTTCACCCCCGCCTTAGTAGTTGTGCTCGACCAAGCAGAAACGCCTCTATACGACATAGAGTTAGAACTTAAAGAGAGTTTCCCAGACATCGCTTTTGAATTTGTTTTAGCCGATATTACTAACTGTGAACGTTTAGAAAGTGTGTTTAAAGCACATAAGTTTTCAGTAGTGTATCACGCGGCTGCCTATAAGCACGTACCGATGATAGAAGAGAATCCGCACGAAGCTGTGTTAGTAAACATACAAGGGACTAAAAATGTAGCACTTTTGGCTAACAAATATGAAATACCTCACTTTGTGATGATATCCACTGATAAAGCTGTAAACCCCACCAATGTAATGGGAGCTTCAAAGAGGGTGGCAGAGCTTTTTGTACAAGCCTTACAAAACAAAGAAGGCAATAAAACAGCTTTTATCACTACTCGTTTTGGCAATGTGTTGGGCTCTAATGGGTCGGTAATCCCCCATTTTAGGAAACAGATAGAAAAAGGAGGTCCTGTAACCATCACCCACCCTGATATAGTGCGTTACTTTATGACTATACCCGAAGCGTGTGAGTTGGTACTTCAAGCAGGAACTATGGGCAAAGGTGGTGAGATATTTGTTTTTGATATGGGTGAACCCGTGAAGATACTCAACCTTGCTACTCGTATGATTAAACTATCAGGCTATGAACCAAACGTAGATATCAAGCTCGTGTACACAGGCTTGCGCCCTGGTGAGAAACTCTATGAAGAACTATTAAGTGACAGTACTAAAACAATGCCTACTCACCACAAGAAAATAATGATTAGCAAAGACCCTTCAATGTCGTTTACTGAGATAGAGGCGCTCACTACTCAAATGTATGAGGTAGCTACGCAAGGGGATAAGACAGAAGTAGTGCGTTTATTAAAACAAATAGTAAAGGAGTTTAAAAGCAATAACTCCGAATATGAAACCTTAGATAAGAAAATAGAATGAGAATAGCAGTCATAGGCACCGGCTATGTGGGGTTAGTATCAGGGACTTGTTTCGCTGAGATGGGCAACAAGGTAACCTGCGTAGATGTAAACTCTGAGAAAATAGAGAAGCTCAAACAAGGGGTGATTCCTATTTACGAGCCAGGATTGGAAGAAATGGTACAGAGCAATTTAGGTAAAACACTATTTTTCAATACTGACCTCGCGGAAGCAATCAAAGATGCTGAGATAGCTTTTATAGCTGTAGGAACTCCTATGGGGGATGATGGGTCGGCAGACTTGCAATATGTGCTTTCGGTAGCCCAAGCCATAGGCGAAACAATGCAAGGAGAGTTAATAGTAGTAGACAAATCGACCGTGCCTGTAGGCACTGCCGACAAGGTTCGCACTACCGTGCAAGCTGCCTTGGATAAACGCGGAATGAATTACAAATTTCACGTGGTGTCCAACCCCGAGTTTTTAAAAGAAGGTAAAGCTATTCAAGATTTTATGAAACCTGACCGCGTGGTAATAGGGGCTGATAGCGATGATGCTTTTACTAAGATGAAAGCCCTTTACTCATCCTTTTTCTTACAACACGAATGCTTTATCACGATGGACATTCGTTCGGCAGAGATGACCAAATACGCTGCGAATACTATGCTGGCTACTAAGATTTCATTTATGAACGAAATCGCGAATATCTGTGAGCGTGTAGGGGCTGATGTAAATAAAGTGCGTATAGGGATAGGTTCTGATAGCAGGATAGGCTATAGCTTTATTTACCCAGGATGTGGCTATGGAGGTTCTTGTTTCCCGAAAGACGTATTGGCACTTAAAAAATTAGCAGAAGAGGTAGATTACAAAGCAGAACTGATTGAATCAGTAGACAATGTGAACAACCGTCAGAAGATAGTGATTGCCCAGAAAGTAGTTGCCAAATATGGGGAAGACCTCAGCGGCAAAACCTTTGCTGTATGGGGGCTTTCGTTCAAACCTGAAACCGATGATATGCGCGAAGCACCTGCAATTTACGTCATTAAAGAATTGGTGAAACGCGGAGCCAAAGTACAAGCCTACGACCCTAAAGCAGTTCACGAGGCAAAAGTATGTTACCTAAAAGATGTAGAGGTTACTTATGTAGAGAGCAAATACGAAGCCCTAAAAGGAGCTGACGCCTTACTTTTGCTTACCGAATGGAAAGAATTCCGTGTCCCCGATTTCGATGAAATAGCCAAATTGCTAAACGAAAAAGTAATCTTTGACGGCAGAAACCAATACAACGCCTTTGAGTTACCAAGCAAGGGTTGGGAGTACGTACAGATAGGAGTATAAATAAACTCACTTTAAAAATAAACACAAAGAAATTATTTAATGCTAAATATAGAACATTTTATATCGAAATATGTTACCAAGCGCCCTGAGAGTATGTTTCAGGCAGATTTGTACACTCATCAATCAGCATTAACTAAGGCTATTGAAGGCAAAAGTGTATTGGTAATAGGAGGAGCAGGTTCTATTGGAAGCTCGTATATCAAAGCCTTACTACCTTTTAAACCTAAAACTTTGGTAGTAGTAGATATTAGTGAAAACGGACTTACCGAACTCACTCGCGAGTTGCGCAGTACTTCCGCCTTTACAGTGCCTACCGACTATGTAACCTACCCTATGAATTACGCCGATGATACTTTTGTAAAAATGTTCAAAGCTCGTGACGGTTTTGATATAATAGCTAACTTTTCAGCTCACAAGCATGTACGAAGCGAAAAAGATAAATATTCGGTAGAAGCCTTACTCAAAAACAATGTAGTAAACGCTAAAAAATTCTTAGACTTATTATGTGACTATCCTCCTGAACACTTCTTTTGTGTATCGACCGACAAAGCTGCTAACCCTGTAAATATAATGGGAGGTAGCAAAAAGATAATGGAAGATATGATAATGGCTTATGCTGACCTTTTCCCAGTTACGACTGCTCGTTTTGCCAATGTTGCTTTTTCTAATGGCTCTCTGCCAGCAGGCTTTTTAGAACGTATTGCTAAAAACCAACCTCTGTCAGCTCCTTCTGATGTAACTCGCTACTTTGTATCTCCCGAAGAAAGCGGACAAATTTGTTTAATGGCTTGTATATTAGGCACAACAGGACAAATATACTTCCCTAAACTGAAGAAAGAACAAGTACTTACTTTCTCAGAAATAGCCTCCCAGCTATTAAAAGACTTAGGATATACCCCTTTGGAATGCAAGAGTGAAGCTGAAGCTATTGCTAAGGCTGAAAGCCGAAAAGAAACTGATAAATGGTATCCCGTTTATTTCTCAACAAGTGATACCACAGGCGAAAAAACCTACGAGGAATTTTATACTGAAGGAGAACAAGTAACATTAGATAAATACACTTCTTTAGGAGTGATTAGTCTACAATCTTTAAAAAAAATAACTGAAATAGAAAGTTTTATAGATAAGCTAACCCAACTATTTGACAATCCTACTACTGAGAAAAAAGACATCACCCTGCTGATGAAAAAATTCTTAGTAAATTTCGACCACCAAGAAACAGGAAAGTATTTGGATAGCAAAATGTAATATTGATGATAAAAATTTCAACTTTGACAAAGTCTAGAACTTTGTCAAAGTATTATAGGCAAATTGAATATGAATATCGCTGAAACCATATCCTTTATACGCGACCTTTATGGTGAGAAAGAGGCTTTTATCCCTCTACACGCCCCTACTTTTGCAGGGAACGAAAAAAAATATTTAGAAGAGTGCATCGATACTACTTTCGTATCAAGCGTAGGAAAATTTGTAGACCTCTTCGAACAAAAGGTAGCTGAATATACAGGGGCTAAATACGCTGTAGTATGTGTGAATGGCACCAATGCCCTCCATATAGCACTAAAACTCAGTGGGGTAAAAGCAGGCGATGAAGTTATTACCCAACCGCTAACCTTTATAGCTACTACCAATGCCATTGTATATGCAGGGGCTGTACCCGTATTTGTAGATGTCGATAAAGATACAATGGGACTCTCTCCTACCTCTTTAGAACACTTTTTAAAAGAAAACACCGAACTACGAGGGAACGAATGCTACCATAAGCAAACAAATCGACGTATCAAAGCGTGTATGCCAATGCATACCTTTGGACACGCCTGCCGTATAGAAGAAATTATAGCTATCTGTGAACGTTATCAAATAGACGTAGTAGAAGATGCTGCCGAAGCCATCGGTAGTTATTACAAAGGCAAACATTTGGGTACATTCGCCAAAATAGGAGGTATCTCTTTCAACGGCAATAAAACCATTACTACAGGAGGTGGCGGTATGATACTCACCAATGATGAGACTATAGGCAAACACGCCAAACACCTCACCACCCAAGCCAAAGTCCCTCACGCTTGGGAATTCGTACACGATGAAATAGGTTATAATTATCGTATGCCCAATATCAATGCTGCCTTAGGGGTAGCCCAATTAGAACAGTTAGATGGCTTTTTAGCTAACAAACGCGCTACAGCCGAAACCTATAAAGCTTATTTCAAAAAACAAGGTATTACCTTTTTTGCCGAACGTGAATACGAAAAATGTAACTATTGGCTCAATGCCATTATCTTAAACAACAAAGAAGAGCGCGACGCTTTCCTTACCGAAACAAATGCAAAGGGGGTAATGAGCCGCCCAATATGGCAACTGATGAACCGCCTACCAATGTTTAAAGATTGTCCTAAAGCAGACCTCAGCAATGCCGAATGGTTAGAAGCAAGAGTAGTGAATATACCCAGTGGAGTGAGATGAAAAAAGAAAAACCTAATATCATCCTTGTAGGAGGCGGAGGGCATTGCACCTCGGTGATAGATGTGATTGAACAAGAAGAAAAATATCTCATCAAAGGAATTATCGACTCCAAGGAGCATTTAGGAAAAGAAGTATTAGGATATAAAATTATAGCTACTGATGATGATTTAGAAAAATTATACCTAACTTGCCCTAATGCTATAATTTCAGTAGGACAAATAAAAAGTAATGTTTTGCGAGTGCACTTGTCCCAAAAGTTGAAAGCAATAGGCTATCATTTGCCTGTAGTGATTTCTCCTTTGGCGTATGTATCAAAACACACTATTATAGAAGAAGGTACAATTATAATGCATCACGCTTTAGTGAATGCAGGGGCTAAAATAGGAAAAAACTGTATTGTCAATACTAAAGCAAATATCGAACACGGTGTAGTGATAGACGATTTTTGTCATATCTCTACGGGAGCAATAGTCAATGGAGATTGTGTGATCGGCGGAGGTACTTTTATAGGTAGTAATGCTACTATTTCTAATGGGGTAACCATTCCACCTAATAGTATCATATCAGCAGGAACATTTGTAAAAAGATGAAAAGAACACTTATCATAGCCGAAGCAGGTGTAAATCATAATGGCGATATCGCCAAAGCCAAAGCCCTCATTGATAAAGGAGCTGAAGCTGGTGTGGATTATGTGAAATTCCAAACCTTTAAAGCCAGTAACTTGGTGACCAAACAAGCAAAACGCGCGGCTTATCAAGATAAAAATACACAAGACAACGACTCTCAGTATGAAATGCTTAAAAAATTAGAGCTTTCACAAGCTGTTCATCAAGAGTTAATTGACTATTGTACAAAAAAAGGCGTACAATTTCTCTCTACAGGTTTTGATTTCGAATCGTTAGAATTCTTAGCTGGGTTAGGAATTACCATCGCTAAAATTCCTTCAGGTGAAATTACCAACCTGCCCTATTTAAGAAAAGTAGCAACTCTTTTTACTGAAGTGATACTTTCTACAGGGATGGCTACTATAAGCGAAATAAAAGATGCCATAAAAGTGCTGACTGATAATGGTGTAAGCAAAGATAAAATTACTGTATTGCATTGTAATACGGAATACCCTACCCCTATGGAGGATGTAAACTTAAAGGCTATGCTCCATATCCAGCGAGAATTAGGAGTGTCCGTAGGTTATTCCGACCATACTTTGGGGATAGAAGTCCCCATTGCAGCAGTAGCCTTAGGGGCTACGGTTATTGAAAAACACTTTACCTTGGATAAAACCTTACCAGGTCCCGACCATAAAGCATCGCTCGAACCTGAGGAACTAAAAGCTATGGTAATGGCTATTCGTAATATAGAAAAAGCCATAGGAGGTTCAGGACTGAAAGAAGTTTCAAAATCTGAAGCTAAAAATAAAGCTATTGCTCGTAAAAGTATTGTAGCTGCAAAAAAAATAGTGAAAGGAGAGTCTTTTACCGTTGAAAACTTAACGGTAAAACGCCCTGGTACGGGTATTTCTCCTATGCAATGGGATGATGTGATAGGTAAAACAGCTAAAAAAGACTTTAAAGAAGATGATTTGATTGAGCTATGAATTTAGTCGCTATCTTTAAGATATTGAAAAGAAATAAATTGCAAATTAAATAATAGTTATAAATATGAATACACAAGAATTTGTACAAAATTTTGTAAATCTGTTTGATGAAACAGATGCAGCAGAAATCAGCCTTTCTACAGAGTTCAGAAGTTTAGATGAGTGGAGCTCTCTAATTGCCCTATCAGTTATTGCTATGGCTGATGAGGAATACAATGTAAAACTAAAAGGTGATGATATCAAAGCAGCTCATACCGTAGAAGATTTATATAATGTAGTGAAAAGCAGAATGTAATGAGTTATTTATCTTTACAAAAAATTAAAATTAGTGGTGTTGCAGCTTGTGTGCCTAAAACAATAGAAGAGACAACCTCTTTCCCGTTGTTTTCTACTATTGAAGCTCATAATTTCATAAAAACTACAGGAGTAGAGCGACATAGACGTGCAAATGAAGCTGTTTGTGCTTCTGATTTATGCTTATCAGCAGCAGAGGCGATTATTAACGATCTGAAATGGGAGAAAGAAACAATAGATTGTTTGGTTTTTGTTTCACAGACACCTGATTATATACTTCCTGCAACTTCTGCTATTTTACAAGAACGATTGGGACTATCAACAAACTGCTATACATTAGACATTTCATTAGGTTGTTCAGGATGGGTATATGCTCTTAGTGTGATAAGTTCACTGATGAGTAATGGGAGTATGAAACGAGGTTTGTTATTAGCAGGTGATACTATACTAAAAATGGCTTCTGATAAAGACAAAAGTTCCTATCCATTATTTGGTGATGCCGGAACAGCAACTGCTTTAGAATATACAGAGAATGGGGAAAACAATATGAATTTCATTTTTAATACAGATGGGGCAGGTTATCAAACTATTATGATAAAAGATGGTGGTTATAGAAACCTACCAAGTCTAAATTCTTTTGTCCCTCATATTGTTTCAGAAGGTATAGAGCGAAATGATCTTCATTTAGTTTTAGAAGGAATGGATGTATTTGCTTTCGGAATTTCACAAGCACCTAAAAGTATACGAGGGCTTGTAGAACATTTTTCTATTGAAATAGAAGATATTGATAATTTCTATTTTCATCAAGCCAATCTCTTTATGAATGAAAAAATTAGGAAGAAACTTAAAATTTCTGAAGAAAAAGTTCCTTATTCACTTCAAGATTTTGGAAACACAAGTTGTGCAAGTATTCCTCTAACAATGGTTATTCAAAAAGATAAACCATTAGCAAATAAAAAACAAACAAATATAGCTTGTGGTTTTGGTGTAGGCTTATCATGGGCTAGTGTTTATTTTGAAACTGATAAAATTGTAATTTCAGAACTACAAGAAATTTAGTAATATGTACAATCCTTTTTCATTAGAAAATAAAACTATTTTAGTAACAGGAGCTTCTTCTGGTATAGGAAAGGCCATTGCCATAGAATGTTCTAAGATGGGAGCACAAGTAGTTATTACGGGGCGTAATGAGCAGCGTTTGCAAGAAACCTATGGACAGTTAGAAGGTGCACAACCCGCTTATATAGTAGCTGATCTTACCAAAAAGGAGGATATTGAAACCTTAGCAAAACAAATAGATAGTTTAAATGGGTTGGTAAATTGTGCTGGTATTTCAGGACATCTTCTATTCTCCTTTTTAAAAGAAGATGATATAAATAAAATGTTTAATATCAATTTTTTTTCACAATTATATCTTACAAAAGAAGTCCTTAATAAGAAAAAGATGACTAAAAATAGTTCTATAATTTTTATTACATCAACATCAGGAATTTTATCTTCATATATAGGTGGGTCTATTTATTCAGCTACAAAGGGAGCTTTAAATGGACTCTTAAAAACTTTAGCTATTGAGCTTGCTCCAAAAAAAGTACGAGTAAATAGTGTAATGCCTAGTATGATAGAAACCTCTATAATGGATTCAGGAAATATTACGGATGAACAAATTGAATTAGATAAACAAAAATATCCTTTAAAGAGATATGGTACTCCTAAAGAAGTAGCATATGCAGTAATTTATCTCTTATCAGATGCCAGCTCTTGGACAACAGGGACTAATTTACTCATAGATGGAGGACGTTCTGTTTGTTATTAAAATTTATGAAACCATATATTAAAGCACTGACATACGCACTCCCTAAAAAAGCGCTTACTAATGAACAGTTAGTAGAAGAATTTTCAGAATGGAGTGTCGATAAAATCGCTAATAAAGTGGGTATACACACCCGCCACATAGCAGATGAGAATGAAACTGCAGCAGACTTAGCTGTGAAAGCAGCTGGGAAACTTTTTGCTACGGAAACTAATATCAATAAAAATGATATAGACTTTGTGCTTTTCTGCACTCAAAGTCCTGATTATTTCCTACCTACTTCTGCTTGTTTAATACAAGATAAATTAGGTTTACCCACTACTTGTGGCGCTTTAGATTTTAATTTAGGATGTTCAGGATATATATATGGGCTTTCTTTAGCCAAAGGGCTCATTATGGGAGGAATTGCTAAGAATGTACTATTCCTTACAGGAGAGACCTATACTAAACATTTGCACCCCAAAGACAAAGGAAATCGCACTATTTTTGGAGATGCAGGTTCCGCTACACTTATATCTACCGAAGGATTTGCTGAAATAGGTAATTTTAGTTTAGGAACAGATGGCAAAGGAGCTGAAAATCTAATCGTAAAAACAGGAGCTTTTCGTCATAAAAGTTCTTTAAACGACTTAAAATTTGATGAAAAAGCAAATCCTATTGCTTCTGATTATTTATTTATGAATGGTTCAGAGATTTTTAACTTTACTATTGATGTTGTACCCTCTTTGGTAAACGACACATTGAACAAGAATCAACTCTCCAAAGAGAATATTGATGGTTATGTATTTCATCAAGCAAATGCTTTTATGCTGAATTTTTTGCGTAAAAAACTAAAAGTAGAAGAAGAGCAATTTCATTACTATATGAGTGAAGTAGGAAATACCGTTTCAGCTACTATCCCTATAGTACTCTGTGAAAAACTAAAAGAGAACAAACTAAAAGGAAATCTCCTACTTGCGGGTTTTGGCGTAGGCTATTCGTGGGGAGGATGCATATTGAAAATTAATTAAAAATGTACGATATTCGCTATGCAAAGAAAGAGGATTTACCTCTTATTATAGAATTTTTGGACACCCATTGGAAAAAAAATCACAGTTTAGTGGTCTCAAAAAAACTAATGGATTTTCAACATTTAAATCCTATTACAGGAGATTATAATTTTATTATTGCTAAAAATAGGCAAACAAAGAAAATAGACGCTTTATTAGGATTTATCCCTGTTTACCAATATGATATAAAACTTTATAAAGATAAAGATATATGGGGAGCTATTGTAAAAGTAAGAAAAGATATCTCTAAAGATATTGCAGCTGATTTAGCAGTATATTTATGGGAACTTTATTTTAACATAGAAAACGCTAATTCTTATGGAAGTATTGGATTGAGCAATGATGCTATAAAAGTTTATAAGGCTTTAAGAAATTTTGTAAATACAGTTAATCAATATTACATTCTCAATAATTCTGTTGAAAATTTTAAAATTGCTAAAGCTAGTCATAACGAAAAGTTAAACAAAAAGGATAATGCTTCTATAGAAAAATTAACTATAAAGGATAATTTTGATATTGAGCCTCTTACCGAAGAAAGTATACAAGCAGGGGAGTATAGACCTAAGAAATCTATAGAATATCTAAAAAACAGATATTTATATCACCCAATCTACAGATATAATTTTTGGGGTGTTTTTGTAGAAGATAAGCTGAAAGCTATTTGGGTTATTCGGATAGTGAAAGTAGAAACAGCCAAAGCACTGAGAATAGTAGATATGTACGGTGCTGGGGCAGAAGTACTTCCGTGTTTATATAACCAAATACAAAAATTATTATCAAAATACGAGGCTGAATATATAGATTGTTTAAACTATGGTTTTGCTGAAGAAGTATTTGAAACGATGGGATTTACAAAATTAGACACCTCAACAAATGAGGTAATTATTCCTGATTACTTTGAACCCTTTGAACAGCAAAATATATCTTTATATTTTACCTATAAGTTAAAAGATAAAAACGATCGATATGTAATATTCAAAGGTGATGCTGATCAAGACAGACCTAATATAATAGAATAGAAAATGGAAAATCAAAATCTAACAGTAGTGATGTACCACTATGTGAGAGACTTAAAATATTCGAGATACCCTTCTATCAAAGGGCTTGATGTTACTCTTTTTAAAGAGCAAGTAGTTTTTTTGAAGAAACACTACTCTTTTGTAACCGTTGAAGAAGTTATAGCAGCTACACGAGGCATTCATAAACTACCATCTCACCCTGTTCTTCTTACTTTTGACGATGCTTATATCGACCATTTTACTTACGTATTTCCTATTTTGAAAAACGAAGGAGTACAAGGGGCTTTTTATGCACCTGTAAAAGCTATTACTCAGCACAAAGTATTGGACGTAAATAAAATACATTTCATTTTAGCTTCAACTCCAGAAGAGAAAATGTCGTCTCTATTAAAAGAAATAGCTTTGTTATTAGATAAATATAGAGAAGTGTATCATCTGGAAAGCTTTGAGTTTTATTACAAAAAGTTAGCTCAATTAGATAGATTCGATACTAAAGAGGTTATTTTTGTTAAGCGACTATTGCAAGTTGAATTGGTTGAAGAACTGAGAAATATTATCACAACAGAACTTTTTGAAAAAATAGTGGGAGTTGAGGAAGGTACTTTTAGTAGAGAGCTATATATGTCGGAAGACCAAATGAAGTATATGGTTAGCGCTGGTATGCATATAGGAAGCCACGGTTACGACCATTATTGGTTGGGCTCTTTGCCAAAGGAAAAACAAGAAGTAGAAATTAAAGAATCTTTAAAATTTATAGAAAATATAGGTGGAGACATAAAACACTGGACTATTTGTTATCCTTATGGAAATTATAATGATGATACTATAACTCTTTTGAAGGAAAATCATTGTGCTTTAGGTTTTACAACAGAAGTAAAGTTAGCAGATATAAATAACCAAATGGGAGATAATGTATTTAAAATTCCCCGTTTGGATACTAATGATTTGCCTAAAGATGCAAAAGCATTACCTAACAATTGGTATAAGTAATTTTATGAGAAAAATTTGTGTCATAACAGGTACAAGAGCCGAGTTCGGCTTATTGAGACCTCTGATTGAACTTATTTCAAAAGATGAAAAGCTACAATTGCAACTCATCGCTACTGGGATGCATCTCTCTCCTGAGTTTGGTTATACCTTAGATGAAATAATAGCAGCAGGATTTACAGTAGATAAAAAAGTAGAGTGCTTGCTCTCGTCAGATACTTCAGTAGGAGTTTCAAAAACTATTGCTCTGGCAATATCAGGATTTGCGGATGCCCTTGAGGATCTACAGCCCGATTTAGTGGTAGTTTTAGGTGATAGAACAGAAATATTAGGGGCGGTGATAGCAACTGGAATGGCTAACATTCCAATAGCACACTTACACGGAGGTGAAACAACTGAAGGCGCTTATGATGAGGCTATTAGGCATAGCATTACTAAGTTTAGTCATCTACACTTCACTTCTACAGAAGTCTATCGCAAACGAGTAATACAATTAGGAGAGCAGCCTGATACAGTATTTAATGTAGGAGCTATAGGCTTAGATAGTATAAAAAAGTTAAAGTTATTGGATAGACAAGTTTTTGAAAAATCTATTGACTTCAAACTCAAAAAAAGAAATGTACTCATTACCTATCATCCTGTAACGCTTGAAAAAGAACCTCCTATAGAGACTTTTGAAAATATACTAACAGCCCTTGATGAACTTACAGACACTGCTCTTATCTTCACACACGCTAACTCAGATAAGAATGGACGAGTGATCAATAAAATGATTGCTGAATATGTAGAGACCCATAAAGATAAAGCTGTCGCTTTTAAATCATTAGGGCAGTTACGTTATCTATCAGCCTTACAATTTGTAGATTTTGTCATAGGAAACTCTTCTTCTGGAATGACAGAAGTGCCGGCTTTTTGTATCCCCACTATCAATATAGGCGATAGACAGAAGGGACGTATCAATTGTGAGAGCATTATAAATAGCACACATACTTTGGAGGATATCAGAAAAAGTATTACTTTTGCTCTCAATAAACAGTTTAGAGAAAAAATACAGCAACAAGAAATGCTATATGGTAATGGCACTGCTGCTGAAAAGATTTTAAAAATAATCAAAGAACACCCTATTATTCCTTTAAAAAAATCATTCTATAACATTGATTACTAATATATACTACAATGCGAACCGATGTTTTAATACATAAGAACAAAAACTTGGTAGAAGGACTACAACACCTCAACAAATTGCACAATTTGAGTAGGCTTATCCTCTTTGTGGTAGATGATAATGAGAGCGTAATAGGGTCGGTTACAGATGGTGACATCCGTCGCTCCATCATAGCTGAGCAAAATCTACTGAAAACCTTAGGAGAGATTGCAAACCCAGATTTCAAACGGCTATATCAAAAAGATACCTATCAGAGCTTTGAGAAATATCGAAAAAGCGATATAAAAATTCTACCTATCCTCAACCAAGAAGGTAAAATGGTCGATTTGATAGATTTGGAATACACCAAAGCCCAACTCCCTTTGGAAGCAGTGATTATGGCTGGAGGAAGAGGCAAACGCTTGAGTCCGCTTACGGATACTGTCCCCAAACCAATGTTGCGATTAGGCGACAAACCTATCATAGAACACAATATTGATAGACTGATTAGTTTTGGCATCAAAAAGATTTATATCTCAGTCAAATACTTGGGGCAGCAAATAGTCGACTACTTGGGGGATGGTAGCCAAAAGGGGATTACCATAGAATATGTATGGGAAGATGAACCCTTGGGAACAGCAGGTGCTTTGGCACTGATAAACAACCTAAGCTCTGAACATATTTTGTTGATGAATAGCGACCTGTTTACCAATGTAAACTTCGAGTCCCTTTACTTAAAGCTTATCAATGAAAGTGCAGATATGACTGTAGCTTCTACTGAGTATAAAGTAGATATCCCTTATGCTGTATTTGAAACCCAAGAAGGACGAGTAACGAACTTTAAGGAAAAACCTAGTTTTATATACCACTCAAACGCTGGTATTTATATTCTCAAACGCTCCTTGATTGCTAAAATAGAAAAAGGCAAGTATTGCGACATCACCGATGTAATGGATCGATTAGTAGCTGAAGGGGGCAAATTAGTCTACGACCCCATCATAGGCTATTGGATAGACATCGGTAAAACTGTAGACTATGAACACGCACAAGAGTTTATCAAACATTTAGAACGTTAAGTAATGTATAATAATAAAAAAATATTAGCTATCATCCCTGCAAGAGGAGGTAGCAAAGGTTTGCCTGGTAAAAATATAAAACCATTATGTGGTAAACCTTTGATAGGGTGGAGTATAGAGCAAGCCCAAGCAAGTGAGTATATTGATGAGATATTTGTTTCAACTGATAGTACTGAAATAGCTACTGTAGCTGAGAGTTTTGGTATAAAAGTACCTTTTTTAAGACCTTCAGAATTAGCAACAGATACTTCTCCCTCCTCAGCATTTGTCCTACATACAATAGCATATTATCGTACCAAAGGACAGGAATTTGACTACATACTACTATTAGAGCCTACTTCTCCTTTGCGTGATGTAGATGATATTAATATAGCTATAGAGCAATTATTAAACCATAATACAGCTAAAAGTATAGTAGGAGTCTCAAAAGTAGAAGCAACTCACCCTGCTTTTTTGGTAAATATATCTAAAGAAGGATTGTTAAAACCTTATTTAGAAGAAATGAAAGTATTAAGAAGGCAAGAGCTAAATGATTTATATTTTTTTGAAGGCTCTTTATATTTATCAGAAACTGACTACTATATAGAAACACAATCTTTCTATCACAATCTTACTTTACCTTATGTAGTACCCAAGTATAAATCGTATGAAGTAGATGATATTGTAGACTTCTATATCATTGAAAAATTATTAGAACTGAAATTAAATAACATATTAAAATGAATTATAGCCAACGACTCAATAATGTAATCCCTGGTGGTTGTCACACTTATAGTAGAGGAGACGACCAATACCCCGAAAATGCCCCTCAAATATTTGAAAGAGGTGAAGGTGCTTATCTTTACACCCCCGATGGGAAAGAATTCTTAGACTATGGTATGGCTTTACGAGCTGTCACTTTAGGCTATGGCGAAAAAAGAGTTGCCAATGCTGCTATTGAGCAAATTTGGAAGGGTAATAACCTTACACGTGCTTCAGTGATAGAATTAGAAGCTGCTGAGATGATGGTAGACCTTATACCAAGTGTAGATATGGTCAAATTCGCTAAAAATGGATCTACTGTAACTTCTGCCGCCGTGAAAATGGCGCGTGCCTATACGGGTAGAAAATATATCATTCGTTGCTTAGACCACCCTTTCTTTTCCTACGACGATTGGTTTATCGGTGATACAGTGCTTACTCGTGGTATTCCTAAAGAAAACTATGAGCACACAGTACACTTTAGATATAATGATATAGAGTCATTAGAAACCTTGTTTACCCAACACCCTAATCAGGTAGCTGGTGTAATTTTAGAACCTGCCACAGGGGAGCACCCTAAAGATAATTTCTTGCAAAAAGTAAAAGAACTATGTCATAAAAATGGAGCTTTATTTATCCTTGATGAAATGATAACAGGTTTCCGTTGGCATTTACAAGGAGCACAAACTTACTATAATGTAGAACCTGACCTTTGTACCTTTGGTAAGGGTATGGCTAATGGTTTCTCAGTAGCAGCCCTCTGTGGTAAACGAGAGTTTATGAAAATAGGAGGTATCAAAGAAATTGGAGCAGAACGTGTATTCTTAACCTCTACTACTCACGGCGCCGAGATGTGTGGTTTAGGAGCTTTAGTAGAAACTATAAAATTCTATAAAGAACACAAAGTGGTAGATCATTTATGGAACTATGGTAGAAAATTAATTTCAGAAATGAATGCTATTGCAAAGGAATTACAAATAAGTGATTATTTTGCAGCTACAGGAATTGAATGTTCTCCTAACTATATTACAAAAGATACTAATAAAGAAGTATCATTGGCTTTTAGAACACTTTTTTCACAAGAAATGATTAAAAATGGTGTTTTAATACCTTGGATTGCTATTTCGTATGCTCATACTGACAAAGAATTAAACAGAACTCTTGAGGCAGTGCGAAAATCATTACAAGTGTATACAAAAGCACTTAATGAAGGAGTAGATAAATATTTAGTAGGAGCTACTATAAAACCTGTATTTAGAAAATATAACTAATGAAAATAGCCTTAGTTTCACTCAACCAAAGTTGGGAAAATAAAGCCGAGAATAAGCAAAAGGTAGAAAAAACATTAGCTCTTATTACTGAACATTGCTCTGATACCAATTTGGTAGTATATCCTGAAATGACCCTCACAGGTTTTACAATGGAAAGCGAAAAAGTCAAGGAAGATGAACTTTCGTCAGAAACGATTACTTTCTTTCAAGAACAAGCTAAAAAACATAATGTGTCTATAGCTTTCGGAGTTGTTCTGACAAAAGGAGATAAAGCTACTAACAACTTGGCTGTAGTAAACAATCAAGGTGTCTTGCTAACTACTTATGCTAAAATACATCCTTTTTCGTATGCTAATGAAAATGATTTTTACCAAGCAGGTGAAGAACTGAAAAAGCTAACTATCGCAGGAGCTACTATAGGCCTAACCATCTGTTACGACTTGCGCTTCCCTGAACTTTACCAAGCATACTCTAAAGATTGCTCAGTGATACTAAATATAGCTAATTGGCCTGAGCGCAGAGTACCTCATTGGTGGGCACTTATCAAGGCAAGAGCTATAGAAAACCAAGTGTTTATGGTGGGTGTAAATCGTATAGGAAAAGATGGCAATGGATTGTTATATGTAACCTCATCGCACATTGTGTCACCTTATGGCGAAGTGCTGAAAGGGACATCTCTCTCAGAAGAGGTGGTAGTATATGACCTCAATCTTGAGGAAGTAGTTCAATACAGAGCAGAATTTCCTGTTAAAAACGATAGAAAAATAACACTATACAAAGAAATACTATGAGCGAATTAGTAAGAGATAAAGTAGTAATAGTTACTGGAGGTGCTGGTTTGTTAGGCAGAACTTTTTGTCAGGCAATAGCTGATAATGGAGGTATTGCTGTGGTAGCGGAATATGATATTGCTATAGCTGAGAGGCTGTGCACATCATTAGAAAATGCTAGTATAGTACCTGCACAAGTAAATATTACTGAGAAAAATTCTATTAAGGCACTTATAACTACTATTTCCCAAAAATATGGCAAAATAGATGCTTTAGTAAATAGTGCTTATCCACGCAACAAAAACTACGGAAAACACTTCTTTGAAGTAACTTACAATGACTTTTGTGAAAATCTAGGAATGAACTTAGGAGGTTACTTTCTTACCTCACAACAGTTTGCTACTTATTTTGAGAAGCAAGGCTATGGTAATATCATTAATTTAGCTTCTATTTATGGAGTAATAGCACCACGTTTTGAGATTTATGATAATACCCCAATGACGATGCCTGTAGAGTATGCAGCTATTAAGTCAGGTTTAATACACCTTACAAAATATATGGCTAAGTACTTTAAAGGGAAAAATATTAGAGTAAATACTATTTCTTTAGGAGGCATAGAAGACAAACAACCTGAAACTTTCTTAAAAGCGTATAAAGAGTTTTGCTTAAACAAAGGAATGCTCAATGCTAAAGATATTTCAGGCACTCTACTATACTTACTTTCTGATTTATCAGAGTTCGTAAATGGACAAAATATAGTAGTAGACGATGGTTTCACATTGTAGGAAAATATATAAATTGAAAAAATGAATAACAAAGAAGATATTGTAGCTCAATTTTTAGCTTTTGAAAAGAAAAATAATCTTTTTGATCTACAAGATTCAAAAGGCACCTATTATTGGGATATCATTAGATATTATGTGTGTGTCAAATTGAGATATCAGGAAGATCCCTTGATTAAAAAGAAACAAAGGAAAAACTATTTATTGATTTTAAAAAGAATCCTTGATTTTTTTCTTATTTTTTTCACCTATTCAAAAAAACAATATTTATTTTATCTGGCTTCTAGAGATAACGATACTCATAAAAAGAATATAGACAGAAATTTGAAGGCTTCTTATGATTTACTAAAAGAAAAAAAACTTTTATTAATAGAGTCTTTTAACCCTAACTTAAAAGGTACCTATTTTTTACCTCAAAACATTTATTACAAATTATTTAGGAAGAAATATTTTGATTTTACGAATGTCTTGAATCTTTTAAATAATTCTTTTGGAGAAAAAAAAATTAGCAATGAATATCTTAATGCTATATTGAACCATTACTATTCTGATTTATCTTTCTTTAAGAAAATATTAAAGAGACATAAAGTGGAAGAGATTTTTATGACTCAAAATGGAATACAAAAAGGACTTATAAAAGCAGCAAAAGAATTAAATATAAAAATTTTTGAATTTCAACACGGTGTGGTATATAAAAACCATTTGGCATATAATTATCCAACAGAATGTTTAAATGAAAAAGTATATCTACCTAATACTATTTTTTCTTTTTCTCCTTTTTGGTTTCAAGATGTTTTTCTACCAAATGTTAATATTGTGCCTATAGGTAATGATTTTTTATATAATTCTATAAAAATTAATAGCTTAACTAAACCTAAAAAAGATTTATTAATAATATCAACTAGTGTTTTTGGAAAAAAACTTTTAAATTTTATAAAAAATGATGCTTTTCAAAAAAAGACTCAAAATATCCCTATTTTTTTCAAATTACACCCTAATCAATTTGATGAAAAAGAGTATTATATAGAAAGCCTAAGAGAATTTGAGAATGTAGAAGTTATTAGCAATGAATTTTCTGTAAGCGATCTGATAGAAAAATGTGATACTATTTTTACAATCATATCTACTACTATCTATGAGGCATTACAATCTCAACGAAGAGTAATCCTTTTGAAAGAATTTCCTTATGAAGATCATAAACATATTTTTGATAGAAAAAATTTGCATTTGGTAGATACAGTTGAAGATTTTATTTCAGCTCTTAATACTGAAATAGTAATAGATAAAAATGTGACATTTTTTGCTCCTTTTGACAAGGAAGCCTTTCTAAAAGCATTATGAGTAAACTGCTCAAACAATCGGTCTTGTATGCTATAGGGGAGATTGTACCTAAGCTGGTAAGTTTCTTTTTATTGCCTATCTACACCCACTATCTTTCTAAAACAGATTATGGGATTATCAGTTATACCAACTCTTTTGTGATGTTCCTCTTTGTCCTTTGTGTACTATCACTCAATTCTTATGTGCTACGATTCTATTTTGAAAAAGAAGATGAAACTTATCGCAAACGATTGTTAGGTAATTTCTATATTATCATTGCGGGGGTTAATATTTTATTATCTCTTTTAGCGTATTTCTCACTGCCTTTTATTATTGAAAAATACCATATACAGGTGCCTTGGAATCCCTACTTTAAATTAGCTGTTATTGCAAATTTTTTAGAGGTATTTTCTGTGATTCCTTTGGTGTTGTACCGTGTAAAGCAACAAGCTAAATGGTTTACTATTTTGAGTTTGAGCAGAACCCTATTACAGATGTTGCTAATATTTCTTTTAATAGTAGTTTTTAAATGGGGAATATTAGGGCATTTTTACGGAAGATTATTCAGCCTAATTCCTTTTTTCTTTATCTATTGGGTCATTATTGCGCGCAATGCAACTCTTAATTTCAATTTTACAGAACTAAAAAAAGGACTTGCTTTTTCAACTCCCCTGCTACCAGGAGCCTTAGCCTATTTAGCTTTAAGTCTTTCTGATAGAATTATCTTGGAGCGCTTTGTCCCTATGGCACAAATAGGAATTTACAGTTTAGCTTATACCTTAGCTCTTACTCTTAATATTGTAATACAAGGTTTTTATAAAGCCGTAGAACCAGAAATCTTTCAACATTATGGAAAAGATAGTTTTAACTCTTTTATAAAAAAAACACAAAATACTTTCTTTTTAGTAGTGTATATGGGAGCAATGTTTATCACCCTATTTAGCCAAGAAGTATTTAAAATAATGGCTTCTAAAGAATTTTATGAAGGATACTTATTAGTGCCTATTTTGATGATAGGTGTGATTATGACGGGACAAAATGTAATTTTTGGAGGAATCATCATAGCAGAAAAGAAAAGTAAGATTTTGGGAAGTGCTACTATTATAGGAGCTATAGTAAGTGTAACTTTTAACCTTTCGTTAATGAGGTATGGAGGTGTTTATATAGCAGCTATCTCTTCAGCAGTGTCCTTTGCCCTAATGAACTTTATTCTCTATAGCAAGATGAACTATGAGGAAAAGAATTTAAAATCGTCTTTATTAGCTTTATTATTCTTTATTGTCATTACCTTTGGATTGTTTTATGGTATGAATATTGTTTCCTCTTGGTGGAGTATAGTGATTAAAATATTATTACTATCTTTATACTTTATTCTACTATTAAGAGTGTTTAATATACACTTAAGAGATTTAGTAACTATTATAAGGAAAAAATGATAAGACCTCTTTTAAGATATTTAACTGCATTGAAATTGCGATTCATAACCTTATTGTATAAATATAGGTTTAAATCTTTTGACAAAAAATCATATCTACACTCTCCTTTAAAAATAGACGGAATTGAAAATATAGAAATAGGTAATAATGTATTTATAGCCTATAAAACTTGGTTAGCTGCTATGCCTCTCACTGGAGAAAAAAGTGAACTTGTGATTGAAGATGGAGTACATATAGGAAATTTTAATCATATCTATGCTACCCAGTCCATTATTATTAGGAAGGATGTACTAACTGCTGATAAAGTTTATATCTCTGACAACTTGCACGGTTATGAAGATATCAACACTCCTATTATAAAACAACCTATTGTACAAAAAAAAGAAGTAGAAATAGGTGAGGGCAGTTGGTTAGGAGAAAATGTTTGTGTAATAGGAGCTTCTATAGGCAAACATTGTGTTGTAGGAGCCAATTCAGTAGTAACCAAAGATATTCCTGATTATTGCGTAATAGTAGGGGCGCCTGCTAAAATAGTAAAGCGTTATTGCTTTGAAGAACAAAGATGGAAAAAAACAGATCATAAAGGTAATTTTATAGAGTAATGGAAAAAATACTTATTACAGGGGGAGCAGGATTTATAGGATCTAATCTCGCTTTAGCTCTCCTCAAAAAAGGACATCAGGTAACAGTACTTGATAACCTATCAGAACAAATTCACGGCAAAAACCCTGAAGAAACTTCTCCTTTATACCTAAGCATTAAAAACAAAGTACAGTTTATTAAAGGAACAGTGGCTTGTCGTGAAACTTTGCGAGAAGCTATTGCCGATAATACCGTGATTGTACATTTAGCCGCCGAGACTGGCACAGGGCAATCAATGTATGAAATACAACATTATACTGATGTCAATATAGGAGCTACAGCTTTGTTATTGGATATTCTTACCAATGAAAAACATTCGGTAAAAAAAGTAGTAGTAGCTTCCTCTCGTGCTATTTATGGAGAAGGCAAGTACTACAATAAAACTAAAAACACCTTTGTTTATCCTCTACAACGTACCGATGAGGATATGCAAAAAGGAGATTTTGAAGTAAAAGACCCTCAAAATCATTCTGATGTCCTTGAATTAGTCGCTACTACCGAAGATTCGATCATTCACCCTACCTCAGTATATGGCATCACCAAACAGGTACAAGAACAATTGGTAATGACAGTATGTCCCACTATAGGTATTGCAGGGGTGGCTTTCCGTTACCAAAATGTATATGGACCAGGTCAATCACTTAAAAACCCTTATACAGGCATCCTTTCCATTTTTTCTACCCAAATAAAAAATGGCAATGGCATCAATATTTTTGAAGATGGAAAAGAAACACGCGATTTTGTATTTATCAGCGATATAGTAGATGCTACCGTTTTGGGTATAGAAAAAGAAACAGCTAACAACCAAGTATTCAATGTAGGAACAGGAGTAGCTACTGATGTGATCACTGTAGCGACAGAACTTTCAAACAACTATGGTATACAAGTACCCATTACTATATCCGGCAATTATCGCTTAGGAGATATCCGCCATAATTACGCCGACATCACTAAAGCAAGACAATTGTTAGGCTTTGAACCTAAAATATCTTTTAAAGAAGGGCTAAAACAATTCACCGACTGGGTAAACACTCAAGAAGTAGAAGAAGATAAATATCAACAGTCTATAGACGAAATGAAAGCCAAAGGATTGTATAAATGAAAAAGAGAGTTTTATTCATAGGTATAGGCTTTTATGATTATGATCTAATTATTCAGCAAGCTATTGAAAAATTAGGATTTGAGGTTGATTATTTTTGTGAAACACCTAAAACAATCACTTATACAATATCAAATCATTTAAAAATAAGAAGTATATCTAATAGAATTAAAAGTAAACACTCTATACTTATTGCTACAAAATGTAAAGAAAATTATGACTTTATTTTTGTTATCAAAGGAGACGTTATCACACCTGAATCTTTAGAAATTATTCGTCAAAAAAATAAGACCGCCAAAACTATTTTGTATCTTTGGGATTCTATAAAAAGAATGTCTAATTATAAGAAAATAGAATCTTATTTTGACACTATATATTCTTTTGATAGAGTAGATGCTTTGAATGATAACAAGCTAAAATTTAAACCTCTTTTTTATCGTTCAGAGTATAAAAGAGATGAAAGTAATCACTCTTTTTTATTTGATTTATTTTTCATAGGATGGGCACATTCCGATAGAGCTACTTTGTTACAAAAAATAGCTTCAATTTTAGAGGAACAAAAATTAAAGGTAAAGTTTTTTATATTTGTAGGAAAAATGAGTTATTACATCTCTAAATCAATTAGAACTGTGCGCAGTATGACAATACGGAAACCAATTTCTCCGAAAGCAGTTGTTAAATATAGTACACACTCAAGGGCTGTATTAGATTTAGCACATCCTTTACAAACAGGATTAACGATGCGTACTATAGAAGTTCTTTTTGGAATAAATAGAAAACTAATAACTACTAATAAGGACATCGTTAATTATAGTTTTTATAATGAGAATAATATTCTAATTATTAATAGAGAAAACTTAGAAATACCTAAATCTTTTTTTGAAAAAGATTTTATTCCTTATCCTAAGGAATTTATAGACTCTTTTTTTATAGAAAATTGGGTTAAAGATTTTTTTTATGAAGATAAGTAAATCCTTAGTAATTAACTTTCTATTTGCTGGAGTAGTTCTTTTTCTTACAAGGCAGTTCCCTCTAAATGCATACTCTACTTTGGGTAATATGTTTTTGATAGGGTTGCTATTCGTTTCTTTTTTTTGGAAGAATAAAACTATAGATATATCGTCAAGAAAAACAATAAAACTGATATTTATATGGTCAATATTTCTATTAGCTTATGCTGTTTTGATAAGGGAGAATTCTATTAATTTAGTTTTTAGGTTTTATATTATTATATTGTGGCTATTACTATCTCATTGGGTATATTTACCCCTTGTTACTACTAAAAGAATCTTTTTTTTCTTTATTTTGCTACAATGCTTTGTTTTAATAGCTATAGAAGCTATTATGAATCTCTTTTTTTCTATAAATAACTATTTACCTTTGAGATTCTTTTTTCAAGACCAAGGGTGGGGAGATGTCTATACTTATGATGGTTTTTTTTATAGGGTGCAGATAAAAGGAAATGCTTTAATACCCTTTGCTTTTTTTCTCACATTTTTAAAAGATTATACATTTAAGCATAGGAGAACATTGCAAATTATACTTCTTATCAGTAGTATAATAGCAGGTAATTTTGCTTATTTAATAGCAATTTTTGTATTCTTTGTTTTTTGGTACTTATTTAATAATTTACGCAAACGAAAACTAATAAATAGAATTATCATATTTTCTTTTATATTTGCATTGAGTATAGGTAGTGCTATAGAATACACTCAAGAGATTTTAGATAGAAAAAGTGATTATTCATTAGGAACTAGAAATGATCAAGTAGATGTACTTATTAGAGATGTACAAAAAGATGTTTCCACATTGTTATTAGGAAAAGGATTAGGTAATAATGTAATGATAAAAACTTCTTTTCGTGATTATACAGATAATTTGTATTTTGAGATACAAGCAATGTATTTTTTTAATCAATTAGGGCTCATAAACTCTCTTATTTTTATATCTTTTTTATTATTCCTTGCTATAAAAAAAATCTTTTATAAAGATTTACTTTTTATGTATTTGTGCTATATTGTATACGCAACAACTAATCCTTATATTTTAGACACAACTCAGATAGTTGTTATTTTAATATTAATCAGTATTAGCAATGAACGAAAACAAAAAAATAGGTTGTATAATAGTGCTATACAACCCCAATTGGGAAGTAACTCATAAAGTTTTAGAAAGTATTTATAAACAAGTAGATACAGTTTTTATAGCTGATAACTCTCCTAATGCGCAAGAGGTAGATTTTTCTGTGTATAAAAATATTGTATATCATTTCATAGGAGGAAATAAGGGAATCGCAGCAGCCCAGAATATTGGTATAAACTATTTTAAACAAAATAAATATGCTTTTATTATTTTCTTTGATCAAGATAGCATTCCTCCTATAGATTTAGTAGAGCATCTTTATAAAAAATATAAATTTCTCTATGAAAAAAGAATAAAAGTAGGAGGAATTGCTCCTCGTCCATACAATAGGAGAGAAAAGAAAATATATAAAGGAACTATCAAAAAAGGTAAAGGAGTATTTCCAAATATTACTGAGGTTACAGAAATTATTAGTTCTGCTTCTTTTATTCCTATACAAAATTTTGAGATAGTTGGAAATATGGAAGAAGATTTATTTATTGATGCTGTTGATTTTGAATGGTGTTGGAGAGCTACACATAGAGCGAATTTTCGCTTTTTTATTTGTGAAGATATTTTTTTAAGTCATCAATTAGGGGAAAAAGATCTTTCTATTGGGGTAAAAAAAATAGCTATACATTCTCCTTTTCGTCAATATTATAGATATAGAAATTTTTTCAAACTCTTAATAAGGAATTATGTACCATTGTATTGGAAAATCTCAAATCTTATCAAATATACTTTTAAGTATTTTTATTTACCTTTGTGTATTTCTCCAAGAAAAGAATATTTTTATAAAATAAATAAAGGCATTTATGATGGACTACTTAAATAGGAAATATGAAAATTAATATAATTGATGTTTGCTGGACGCTTTATAAGTCAAATACTACTTTTGACTTTATCTCCTTTGTGATGGAGAAAAAGCAAAGAAAAAACTATAGAATACTAAATATATATATTATAAAGTCGCTTTTAGTACTAATAGGGAAGTTGTTGAAATATGATATTTATAGATATCTATATATCTCTCTATTAAAAGGATTTTCTAAAATTCAATTAGAACAATTGGCTAATGATTTTTACAATCAAGTTTTAACTAATATAAAAATTGATTTTTCTTTCAGTTTAGTCTCTACATTACCAAAAGACGAAGAAAAAATATTATGTTCAGCAAGTTTAGATATTATCATAAAAGAAGTTGCTGTCCAATTAGGCATCAATCAATATGATTCTTCTATTTTAGAATTTGATAAGAATGACATCTGTACAGGAAAACTTAGCAAAGATATTTTGTACAAAAAACATATTCTGTTTGAAAATAAAGAAATTAATTATGTAATTACAGATAACAAATCTGATTATAATTTACTAAAGAAAGCAGAAAGACCTATTATATTATCTACCAAGAATAATATGGCTTACTGGAAGAAAAAAAATATGAAAGTTACCTATACATACTAAAATGAGAATATTTTTACCTTTTTATTATTTGTTCTATTCACGACTAAAAAGTAATATCTCTAGAATTGCTTGGATTTTTACTTATATTATTCCTATATTTATTGTTTCCTATTTATCAAATATAGAATTTATATTTACATTTCTTCTTATATTTTCTATCTATTTTACTTATGAGATAGGATATATCTATAATGATTGCGAGGTGATTAAAAAGGAGATAAATCCAACATTACGATTAAAAAAAGAAGATATTCAATACTATGAAAAATATAAATTAATTATTTATAGTATTAGAATATTATTTTTAAGTATCATTATAGGTATTATTTATCTATCATATCCCTATTATATAAATCCGGTTTTTTATACTCTCGGAGGAATTTTATTTCTTTATATTATACATAATAGTATACGAAATCATTGGAATATCTTGTCCTATTCCTTTTTAAATTTTTTTAGATATTTCGCTTTTTTTTCTTTTATAGAGCAAGATATTTTCTTTTGTTTCTTATTATGGATTATATATCCTTTATGTGTTACTATTGAATTCTCCTCGAAAAGTAGATTCTATACAAGTAATTACATAAAAATTCCTAACTTTGACAGATTCAGAGTTTTTTATTATATATTATTAGTTTTTATAAGCTTTCCCTTATGTATAATAATCTTTAATAAATACACTATAATATTTCTTATATTGTCTTTTTATTTTGCTCTTTATCGTTTGTTGTCTTTTTTTCTAATAGCTAAAAAATATAGAAACACGTAATTTTATGAATTTCTCAGTCCTACTATCATTATACCATAAAGAAAAACCAGAATTTCTAAGAGAATGCTTGGAGAGTTTAAAAAATCAAACGCTTCCAGCTACTGAGATTGTATTGGTTTTTGATGGGGCTATTACCCCTGAATTAGAAACAACAGTAGTAGAATACACAACAGTTCTACCTCTTAAAATTATTCGATTACCTAAAAATGTAGGTATGGGTAATGCTTTTAACGAAGGATTGAAACATTGTTCTTATGAATGGGTATTCCGTATGGATACTGATGATATTTGCATACCTGAGCGATTTGAAAAGCAGGTAAGCTTCATCAAAGAGCATCCAAATGTAATACTATTTGGGTCACACATCGCTGAGTTTAACAATAATATTAATGAAGTTGTAAGTTATAGAAATGTACCTATAAGTAATAAAGCTATAAGGAATTTTTCTTTATTCAGAACACCTTTCAACCATATGACTGTTGCCTATAAAAGAGATATTGCTATAGAAGTAGGAGGATATAGAGCTTATTTGTTAGAGGACTACAATCTATGGTTGCGTATCATTGCTAAAGGCTATGAAGTAGGCAATATAGATGAAGTTCTTGTTTATGCTCGTGTTGGGAATAATATGGTCGCACGCCGCAGGGGGAAACAGTACATTAAAGGAGAATGGGATCTCTATAAACTGAAAAGAAAACTAAATTTGCAAAATGCTTTTTTGGGCTTTTTTACTTTTTTATTACGAGTAATCCCAAGAATGCTTCCTACAAAAATACTTAAAAAAATCTATACTTTTTTAAGAACAAATACAAAAACTCTTCCTCAAACCTTTTGAGTGTTAGAGAATTTTAACAGAAAAGGATTTTAGAAAAAGATGAATTTCTATAAAAAGAATACACTTTTTGTAAATTATCTTCTACTTTTACCAATTTTAATCATATTAGTTATTCTCCTTTATTATTTTTTTAGTTCAAAATAACTATATTGTTTATTTTTGAGGATTAATAGCTGTGCAACTCTATTATTCTATTATAAGAATTTGTCTAAACAATAAAAACTCAAAAACATTTAAAAAAGACTGTCAAAAATTACTCTTTTTCTTGGATAGAGCTTTGGAATATCAATTGGGATAATGAGTTGTTGTTTTTCCTATGGCAAGAAAAAGTATTAGAAAAAGTAAATCAAAAAAGTATTTCAAGAGACAATATATTGTCATCAATGTATTACTATAGGAATAAGCAAAAAAAGAACCCTTCCTTCTTTAAAGAAATAGCATTTCTTAGTTCGAGCATTGTAATAACAATATTAAATTTTAAAAAAGACACTAATGAAAAAGAGTTCTTAACTTGGGCTACATATATTCTATTGATTAGTTTGACTTTTTTTATGTTTAAAGTTTTCTACCTATATCTTTTAAGTTTGAAAGAAGTGGATAATAACAAATATAAAAAAATGGAAGACCTCTGTGAGTATCTGCTTGAAAAGATGAAGTAAAGAGCTTCTCTACTCAAATTATTTGTTGAAAAATATCTTTCTCATTTACAAATATATACCTATAAAACTTTCGTGTCCATCTAAAAAATATTTTCATAAATCAGTAATATTTGAAATATTTTTTATACCTTCACAAAAACAAATCACCAATGACAAAAAAAGCACTCATTACAGGTATCACAGGGCAATATGGCGCCTATCTCGCCGAATACCTCCTCAAAAAAGGATATGAAGTACACGGTATGAAACGCCGATCCTCTATCCTCTCTCTTCAATACCGACCGTATCGACCACCTCTACCAAGACCCTCATTTAGAACACCACAAACTCATCCTACACTACGGCGACCTTACCGATAGTATGAATATCACACGCCTTGTCCAAGAAGTACAATCCGATGAAATCTACAACCTCGCTGCGATGAGTCACGTGCACGTGAGTTTCCAAACACCCGAATACGTCGGTAACGCCGATGGTCTGGGCACCTTGCGCATCCTCGAAGCAGTACGCCTCTTGAGGCTTACCGAAAAAACGCGTATCTATCAGGCTTCTACCTCCGAACTCTACGGTTTAGTGCAAGAAGTACCTCAAAGGACTGATTGAAGATATGATGCGTTCAGATATCAAACTCTTCAAACGCGATGCTTACCTCAAAGAAGGTGGCTTCACTGTAATGAATTACTTTGAATAACAATGGATAAAAACGCTAAAATATATATCGCAGGACACAAAGGGTTGGTAGGTTCTGCTATTTGGAAGAATCTTTCACAAAAAGGATATACCCATTTGATAGGTAGAACCAGTGCCGAACTCGACCTTCGTGATGCCCTGGCTGTGGCTCAATTCTTTAGTGAAGAGAAACCCGAGTATGTCTTCTTGGCAGCAGCCAAAGTAGGGGTATTATGGCTAACAACACCTATCGCGCCGATTTTATCTACGAAAACCTGATGATTCAAAACAATGTGATTCATTCGGCTTATGAAAATAAGGTGAAAAAATTACTGTTCTTAGGGAGTACTTGTATCTACCCTAAGGAAGCACCCCAGCCTATGAAAGAAGACTGTTTGCTCACTTCTCCGTTAGAATATACCAATGAACCCTATGCCATTGCTAAGATTGCGGGCATCAAGCTATGCGAGAGTTACAACCTACAATATGGCACTAATTATATTGCTGTAATGCCTACCAATCTCTATGGGCCTAACGACAATTTTCACCTCGAAAATTCTCACGTATTGCCAGCGATGGTACGCAAAACACACTTAGCAAACGCCTTGCTTAAAAATGATTGGGAAGCAGTAAAAACAGACTTCAACAAGCGTCCTGTAAAAGGAATAAGTGGTAAAAACAGCCAAGAAGAAATAAAAACAATCTTATCAAGATATGGTATTACAGCCGAAACAGTTACGCTATGGGGTACGGGCAGTCCTTTGCGTGAGTTCTTGTGGAGTGAAGATATGGCTGATGCTTGTGTGTTTCTAATGGAACGCATCAATTTTAAAGATACCTATCCTGCTGATACTAAAGAAGTCCGCAATACCCACATCAATATTGGTACAGGTAAGGAACTTTCTATCAAAGAGCTCGCCTATATGATAAAAGAGACCATTGGCTATCAAGGAGAAATAATATTTGATAGCTCTAAACCTGATGGCACAATGCGCAAGCTCACCAACCCCTCTAAACTACACCAACTTGAGTGGAAACATTCCATAGAACTCCAAGAAGGAATTAAATTGATGTATGAGCATTATTTAGCAGAATAGAGATTCTTTCCTCTTTTTGCTTAGCTTAAAAATAAAGTGATAAATCTCTTTAAAACAATGAATTGCATATAGAACAAAGAAAATTTTTAGTAAAACGTTTGTAATATTTAAAATATTTTTTGTAATTTCGCCTTCCCTAAAAAACAATTGACTTTTTACTAAATTTTAGCATTAAACACTATTACTTATGACCGAATCTACTTTAAAAATTAGAAACTTTTCTCCTAAACGTATGCTCAAAGGAGATGACTATCTGAAAAAAGAGCATAACAGTATTCACAATGCGCTGTTTTTGCCTATTATGGTTGTTGCTTCGTTTTGTTACTACGCAGCCCATACCAATATTGAGAAAAGTATTCTTGTTTATTTGGCGCTTGTCTTTGATATTTTCTATTACATTCTCACAAGGCTCATCTTTAATTATCGTCTTCAAAAGCATTTACAACAAACAATACCCAACTATCAGTTTTGCGGAAATTTATGGTTTGTTAATTGGAATGACAAAGCTCTACAGCAGGCTTGGCAAGAAAAGTTGTTTATTCTTGTTGATAAAAAAGAAATCACAAAAGAAAAACTCAAGCAAATTATAAATGTTTATAAAAACAAGAAAACTTCAAGATTAGCCTATCTTTGGTTGATATTTTTGATAAGCGCGAGTATCTTATTTTGCATGCTTTTGGTAACAATGAAATCACATCACAAATTGGCAGATGTTCATAAATACAGAAGAAGACATCTGCCAATGAATATGCACCACTTTACAAAGACAGATGTTTTGCAAAATCAAAACTTTTTATAATTAATTTTTTCATATTCTTTAATGTAAATTTGGGCTAAGAATTTTAAGATACTGCTTAAAGAGATATGTGAAACAATAAAAAAAGCTGTCCTGAGATGGGACAGCTTTTTTTATTGTTTTAATAGATACTATACTATTTGATAGCTTCGTAAGCACGAATAGCTTTGTCGAAGCGGTCGTTTACACTCTCTAAAGTGTAGAGACCATCGGCATTGGCTTTCATCCCTTTGAGTTTTAGAGGGAATACCACTGGCGGATTTTGCATATCCAATAGTTCCATTCCACGCAATTGTTCGGTGGTTTGGTATACAATGTTTACCGATACAAACTCTTTACCGCTGTTGTCTACCCATTTTTCAAACACGAGTTTGCTACCTATTGGGGTTTTCTTCTCAATAGATTTTGGCAAACTGTATTCTCCTACTTCCAAAGCGGCATTCACGCTGGCAATATTAGAATCGTGACCACAAAGGAAAGTAAATTTACGGTTTTTGGCGTTGAGCTCGTCTTTCATATACACCAATAGTGGGTGCGCTACGTTCACGGCTACGATAGGAGCGGTGAAAAGCACATCGCCATAGACATCTTTTACCTTAGCGATTTTTTCCCAGTCGGAGGTGGTGAGGTTGTTGCCAAATGCTGCTTGCACAGGGTCTTTATCTTCATAATATTGCAAAATAAAAGCATCGGAAGCGGAGTTGGCTAACTTCAACGAACCTTTCATATTAGGTTCATCGTCTTTTTCGAGTTTCAACTGGGTGTTGTAATCGTTGAAAGCACACACTTCACCTGATTTACAAGCGGGTGAGTTCTTCAAATCGAGTACTTTTTCCAAGAGTTGGTAAGAGTCTTTCAAACCCTCGTTGATGCCCACAATGCCTTTTTTACCTCCCATAGCAGCAATTTCTTTCATTGCTTGTGCTTTGAAGGCAGGGCTACTTTTGGTAAGCGCAGGGAAGAACACAGGGTCCATTTTGCTGGGGGTAAAGCGGTGGTTGATATGCAAATTGGCTACGGGCATAAATCCTGAGGAGAAATATTGCGCTGTCGCGATGGTGCGTTGCATACTATTAGCATAGAAATTCACTTCATCAACGGTAGGAACTGCATTTTCGGCAAAGAGTCCTTCGGAGACTGTCCATTTGCGGAAAAACTGACCCATAATGGTCTCAAGAGCACCTCCACGAAGGGTAAGTTCACTGGGGGCAGCACTCCACTTTATCCACTCGTGAGGCGTCATTTTTTGCAAGGTACTCCCGTTCACTGATAGAGAGGAGCGAATGTTATGACGGCTGAGGATCACCACTTCTTTGAGTTTATACTGACTTTTAAAACTCTCAGAGCGGTTGAGTTGTGCCATCGCTAAAAGCGGACACAAAAGGAGTAGTAATGCTTGTAGAGTTATGATTCTTATTTTCATACTGTGTTTTAATTAGAAAATTATATTCTTTAACTTTGGCAAAGTTTGTGACTGCCATATGGTGGGAGGTCTTTTATAACTATATGATAATAAACCTCCCCCGTTCCCCCCTCCAAAAGGGGGACAATCCACAATTATACCTCTATAAAAACTTTTCAAACAGTCCTTTTACAATTGCCTGTGTGGCTCGCACTTAGAATTTGATTTGCAAACGAGTTTCGATAAGACTTAGATTGGTGTCGGGAATACTTTCACGGTAAGTAACACCGGTGTAGGAAGCACGTACACGCCAAATCATATACTTATTGATATAATAGTTGAATGTAAGTGAATAATCGTTAAGGCGACCTCCTAAGATACCCGCTTTAGGGTCGGATAAGTCGGTGTAGTTATAACCGGCAACGAGTTCCATAGCACCAGGTCTGGGAGTAGCGATACCTCCATCGATATCAGTATATTCGTAAGGGTTTCCTTTTACGATAGCACGGAACATACCATAAGCACCACTTGCTTTGAAATTATCGAAACCACTCTTGCGATTTACATTCACATAGTAATATTGGGCTTCTAACCCTAAACGACCACGTGCAAAGAGCAATTCGGGGGAGAATTTATAAAGGAAAGTAGCGTTATCAATAGTTGCTTGTTGTGCGGTTACCTTAGCGATACGAGTAGGGAAAGGTGTTTTGAGCACATAAGAGTTGTGGTTAAGTGCTGGTGTTTCGTTATAACGAGGTGTTTCGAAAGCACCTGAGAGTCCTACGTGAAAAATCTTGCCTTCTTCACGTTGTGGGCGATAAAGCAAACGGCTCATCATACCCATACCTTGGTCGCCTGTAGCATCAGAGCTTTTCTTCATCGTTTCACCTTCGGCAAAGAGGCTTAAAGTACCCATAAAGTCATCTTTTTGGTGTAAGAGCATCAAACCGATGAGACGAGAGTTGAAGAAAGCCTCGTTACTTTGAGGTTCCTCCATCGATATTTTGAAAGAAGAGCTGGTGGCACTTTGCATACCGAATTGGTGTACGAAATAACCTCCACGCAAAAGTGTGTGTTTGCTGAAACCGTATTCGATAAAGATATCCTTAGGGGAAACTTTGCCATAAGCAAAGCCGATATCTACTTTTCCTTTCCAATTACCATAGCGTACGCCTAAGCCCATACGCACATCGGGGATAGCTACCCCACTTACAAACTTATCTTTTTGCTCATTGGCATTGAAATAACCAGCGTCCAATAAAATACGTCCTCCGGGTTTTACTTCTAACTTTTCTTCGGGTTTAGGAGCTTCCTGTATAGGTGTAGCGGGCATAGGTTCGGTGGTATCGGTAACGGTGGTTGGTTCTTCTTGGGCATAAGTATAGCCCACAGCCATTAGGCTGAACATCATAAAATATATCTTTTTCATAGTTTTAAATTTTATTTAGTCATACGTTCACTTTTCTTTACTTTGCCTTTTTTTACAAGTCCTTCAAATTCTTTTTTAGCTTTTTCGAGTTGTTTCATAAAGGCATCATTAGCGTGGAGACGCGCTACTACGGCACTTGCTACGAGACGAGCGGCATCTACATCACTTTGGAAATGGTAACCACAAATCACGCGACTTTGTCCCATTTCATATCCGCGTTTGAGGATTTCGTTTTGTCTATCCACATTGATTTCGGCAAGTACCAAAGCGGTAGCCCACCCGATAGCGGTGTGACCAGAGGGATAAGAACCATTAGTAGAGAGTTCTTTTTGTTGTTCGGGATTGCAAGTGGTCTTTTCGTAGAAAGCAAACGGACGCACGCGCATATAGTGTTCTTTGGCGGCACGAGTAGCGAGGTCGCCTGCATCTTCACGCATATTTACTACGAGTTTGAAGATTTCGGGAGTAGTTTCCTTAGAAATCTTGATGCCAAAAGCTTCGGAAAAAGCATTAGGCACACCAGGACCCTCTACACGGGCATCGGATACAGCTTGCTCACCACGAGGGGTACGGCGTTGCATTAAGCCCCATTGGTATTGGGCTTCGTCGTTAAGGAAGAGGATACTACCTGGTTGAGGAGGAGGAGGTAGGAGTTCAAGACTGTTTGCCACCTCACCTATTTGCAAGAAGTAGAGGTCGGGTTTGGTTCTTACGTCTTTGATTTTCTCTTGTGCGAATGTAGTTGCCATCACCGATAGCAAGGCTACGAATAATAATGTTTTTCTCATCTTATTATACAGTTAAAATTTATTGTATTCTCTTTTGGAAGGTATTTAGGTTTTAAAAAACACTACAAATGTAGAAAGAAAAGAATAAATGTGCAAATTATTTCAAAAAAATATTTACTAAAAAAGAAAGAAATAAAAACAAATATGGTGATTTTGTGGTTTTTAGGTGTGAGGTGCGAGCCGCACAGACGGGGGAGAAATTAGAGAATGAGAAAATGAGAGAATGAGAAAATTAGAAAATGGAGTGTGAGGTTGAGTTAGAGGAATGAGGCTGTGCCTCAG